>JBASAV010000058.1:0-10905 GCA_049650785.1 Lewinella sp.
ATCCTATTCTTGGTCGATGCCGCGACGGGAGAAACCCTACAAACGATCAGCTACGGTCAGGATCTCGACTACGAAGGCGTTGCCCGCGTTGACGACGTCATCTACGTGCTCGAGGCAGATGGCGACCTGCACTACTTCAACTATCCGGAAGCCGGTACCGAGGAAGTCGTTTCCCAGAAGATAGAGACGCGCTTCAGTTATCGCAACGACACCGAGGGCATCTGTTTCGACTCACTGAGCAATACGCTTCTCATCACGCCCAAGGAGCAGCAGCTTAATGCCGTAGATGATAATACCACCCGTCGCGGCATCTACGCTTTCGACTTACAGAATATGGATATGCTGGAACAACCCTCTTTCTACGTAGACGAACTCGAAATCGGGCAAATCGTATACGGAGCGAACCGGGAATACGTTTTCAGACCCAGCGGCGTAGCCGTTGATCCCCTGACGCAGGATATCTTCGTCCTATCTTCGGTGGGCAACGTGCTGGTCGTTATCGATCGGGATAGTGAAATTAAGCACGTCGAATTACTTGAAACCGGTACGTTTAGTCAGCCAGAGGGTATTACCTTTTCGCCCGAGGGTGATTTGTATATCAGTAGCGAACGGAGCAGCGCGGGGAATGGCATTATTGCCACACTCACTAGAATGAAGCAGTCGGACAGTAATGAGTAAGGAAGAAAAAGCCATCGTCAAGGAGAAAGCCGCTGAGGTGAAGGAAGAAACCGTGGTGGACCGGGCGGCGGAGTACGTTCGCCAGCAGTTCAATCACGATCTGGATCCAATGTTCCTTTTCCACAACTTCGCCTATTCAGAAGAGATAGCGGATAAGGCTGCGTTATTGGCTTCCATCGCTAAGGTGGACGATCGGACCAAGCAATTGCTCCAGATTGCCGGCCTCTTCTATCCTTTGGGATACATTGACGGGCCCAAAGATTTCATCCAGCGATCCGCTGCGGAGCTGCGCAAGTTTTCCCAGCAGGAAGGTTTAGAGCTGCAGGGAGCGGATGATTGGATCTTGGCCGTACCCAGCGCTGATGACGATAACGACCTGAACGTTCGCCTGCTCCACGATGCCGTTTGGAACTGGCTCGGAAGGAAGCGCTACGACCGCCGGTCCGATTTACTCCAACTCGAACGCGAGGCGATCGAGGGTAAGGAAGGCGATCCCGTTGCTTTCGGTCACGATATGCAGGGATTCCTGCTGAACTTCGATTACCTCACGGATGCCGGTAAGCAGGAATTCGATAAGCGGCGGCGGAAGAACGTCGCCAAGCAACAAAGCAGCAATTACAAGATCCAGCAGAAGGAGGTCAAGGCTAAGACCGGCAAGAACTTTGGCCGGGGTATAGACACGATGTACCGCACCGCCTTCCGCAACCACATCAACCTCAGCCGGATCGCCGACGACAAGGCGAACATGATGATTTCCATCAATACGATCATTCTGTCGATTCTGATTGCGGTCTCCGGCGCCGGACTTAGCTTCTTCGAGGATCTCTTCTTTACCAGCCCCGAATTTCTGGCTCCCATCATTATTCTATTGATGAGTTCCTTGACGGCGGTTGTTTTCGCGGTCTTTTCGGCTCGTCCCAAGGTGACGGAATACCGAATCAAGAAGACCAGTCTTTTGGAAAGCAAGGAGGCGAGCCTGCTCTACTTTGGCAACTTTCTGAAGATCGAAAAGTCTGACTTCATCAAGTATCTCTCCGAGATGAAAATGGATCAGGATAGCCTCTACGACGATCTGGCGCGTGACCTTTACGATCTGGGCCAGGTGTTGCACCGCAAGTACCTACTGCTAACCATTAGCTACAATACGTTTATCGGAGGATTAGCGCTTGGCGTCATCACTTTCCTATCGGTATACATCTGGAATCTGACTAACATGCAGTAGCCTCATTTTGGCTATTTCCTAGTCGAGTACCTGCAATTTGGCGAATTTCAGCATGATGCGTTTTTCCGGTTGCGGCAACTCACTAAAGTGAATCGTGGCGATCCGGTTATCCGCTCCACCATCGATATCGATCACTTTCCCCTCCCCAAACTTGAGGTGTAGAACAGTACGCCCCGCTTCTACCTCTTCCGCCGGACTGGGTTGAAAAGTAGCGGGATCGACCTTCGGACTGGCAAAACGAGCCGTCCCCCTGCGCGTACGAGGGGCAATGCCGGTCACCCGGGCACGGTGCTCCCGCTGCTGGGCCACCTTGTCGTATTCGTGGTCTGCGCTGCGGCGGTTCGAGGAGGTATTCTCTACGGCGTCCGCAGGCACTTCGGCCAGGAACCGGCTTGGCTCGTTCATCACCATTTTACCGTACCGGTACCGGGTGTTAGCATAGCTAAGGGTCAGATAGAGTTCCGCCCGCGTGATGGCCACGTAAAAGAGCCGCCGCTCTTCATCCAGGCCCTCCATGCTGTCCATACTCATCCAACTAGGGAAAAGCTTCTCTTCCAGACCGACGACGAAGATCGATTTGTATTCCAACCCCTTCGCCGCGTGAACGGACATCAGCGTCACTACGTCACCACTCTGGTTCTCTTCGTTGCTATCGAAATCGGTGAGCAGCGCGATATTCTGCAGGTAGGTCGCCAGCGACTTGTCCGGCAGGGTGTCGGTATCAATCAGGGTGTCTTCCTCGACAAAAGATTTGATGCCGTCCAACAGGGCTTCGTGGTTCTCCAACCGGCCCATGCCCTCGATGGATTTATCGTTGCGCAGCATATCCGTGAGCCCGGATCCCTTCGCGATGGCATCGGCCAGCTCGTAGGCATTGGCGGTGCCGGCTTTCGCCTGGGCCTGTTCGATGATGTGAATGTAACCATCCGCGGAATGCCGCGTGCGCTTTGGCAGGGCCACGTGCTTGAGCGCCTCGAAGAGGGTCATATTCTGCTGCCGGGCCAGATCGGTGATCTTGGCGTAGCTCGTTCCACCAATTCCCCGCTTCGGATAATTGATGGAGCGACGGAAAGCCTCTTCGTCATTCGGATTAACGACCATCCGCAGATAGGCGATAAGGTCCTTTACTTCCTTGCGTTGGTAAAAGCTAAGTCCTCCGTATACCCGGTAAAGGATATTGAAGCGGCGCAGGTATTCCTCAAAGATGCGTGACTGAGAGTTCGTGCGGTAGAGAATCGCAATGTCACTGTTCTGCAGGTGATACCGATTCTTCTGCTCGAGGATGGTATCCGCTACCCGACGCCCTTCCTCGTTGTCGTCGACCGCCTTGATGACCCGAATCTTATCACCAACTCCCTTGTCGCTCCATATTTTCTTCTGGATCTGCCGCTTATTATAGCTGATGACGGCATTGGCGGTAGCGACGATGTTTTCGGTAGAGCGGTAATTTTGCTCCAGTTTGAACACCCGAATGTTGTGCTGGCCGAAGTCGCTCTCATAATCCAGGATATTCTGGATCGTCGCCCCGCGGAAAGCATAAATTGACTGGGCGTCGTCGCCCACTACACAAATGTTTCGGGGGCTTTGGGGATACTGGACGAGTCGTTTAATGATGGCGTACTGCAGCGTGTTCGTATCCTGGAACTCGTCAACCATCACGTACTTGAACTTATCCCGGTACTTCTGAACGATCTCGGGATGATTCTGCAGCAGTTCGTACAGGCGAAACAGCAGGTCGTCAAAGTCCATGGCTCCAGCCTGCTTACAGCGGGCTACGTAGGCAGCATATATCTTATACACCAAGGGCATGTTGGCCATCTTATCCTGGGCCAGCAGTTCCTCGTTCTTTTCGTAAAGTTTGGGGGTAATCAGGCTGCTCTTGGCGGAACTGATCCGGTTCTTGATAGCGTTGGCCTGGTAGACCTGCTTATCCAGGTGCATCTCCCGAATGATGGATCCAATAAGGCTCTTGGTATCGTCCGTATCGTAGATCGTGAAGTTACTCGGGTACCCGATGTGCTGGGCTTCCACCCGCAGAATACGGGCGAAGAGGCTGTGAAAGGTTCCGGCCCATATGTAACTGGCCCGCTTTCCTACGACCGTTTCAATTCGTTCCTTCATCTCCCGCGCCGCCTTATTCGTGAAGGTAAGAGCGAGAATTTCCCACGGTGCGGTGCCCTGCTCGATGATATACGCGATCCGGTAAGTCAGCACCCGCGTTTTACCCGATCCGGGCCCGGCAACCACCAGTACCGGCCCGTCGGTCGTTGTCACCGCCTGCCGCTGTACATCGTTAAGGGAATCAAGGTAGCTGGAGGTCTGGGGATCGGGCATGCGGGTACAATTGAGCGTGCGGCCAAGATAAGCAACAAATTGTTGGGCTACTGCAGGATCAGTCGTTTCCGCAGCACACCGTCCGGCACCCGAATAAGTATGAAACAAGCCCCACGGTGGAAGTGGCTAACCTCTAGTTCCGTGCGATTACCCGCCGCCGACACCTTCCGCCCACCGTAGCGAATACCATGCGCCCCCACGATAGTCACGCTCAATCCTTCGGCCCGACCCGAATTGAGCAGCGTAAACTGTCCGTTACAAGGGTTGGGAAGGAGAATAAATTCGTCGCTCCGGACCAGTTGTTGCTGGAAGCTAATATTCGTGTGAATGTGGGCTATATCCACGCACAGTATTACCTGCTGGCTAAACTCGGTCAGGGTAAGCGTGTAGATAAACCTCCCGGACGTTCACCACGTTGCTGCGGGCAACGGCGAAGGCACCTCCGCTTTCGTACATGCTGTTGATGCGGGTACACTTCGGATCGAAAGGACCTCCGCCCGAACGGGCGACCGCCAAGCCGGGCAGAAATAAGCAGAACGCCAAGATGCTAGTATACGGGAGAGTACACTTTTCATCCGTTTGAAGGACCTTAAACCAAGTAACCACAGAATTAATTACGGCATCCCGCAGTGTTTCGCCTTAAAAATCGCTACTCGGCACCTCTTCTTCAGAAGGATCCACGATCCATTTGCCGTGTAGCCGCAAGGTCCGTTCGATCACGTCGCGCACCGCACCTTCTCCCCCACCCCGGTTACTCACGTACTTGGCAATAGACAAAATCTCCGAGCACGCATCCTGCGGGCAAACCGGAAATCCCACCAACCGCATCACTTCGTAGTCGGGCACGTCATCGCCCATGTACAGCACGTTCACATCGTCGAGCTCGTACAAATCCATAAAGTCCCGGTACACTTCCACTTTGTCCTGCACCCCGTAGTACACATCCACTACCCCCAATCCTTGTAACCGGGCAACCACGCCCTCGCTTTTTCCCCCGGTAATTATGCAAACCTTGTAATCCAGTTCCAGCGCCCGCTTGATCGCGTACCCGTCGCGGACATTCATTTGTCGCAGCAGGCTCCCGTCTTCCATTACCAGCAATTGCGAGTTCGTCAGCACTCCGTCCACGTCGAAGATGAAGGTGGTTACATCCTGGAAGCGCTCTAACTCGTTCATTTTAGTGCATTAGTCCTTTAGTCGCAAGTCTCCGCCTGTCACCTGTTCACCAGCTTACCAAACCAAATGAGATATCGGGTCACACCCACGAAGCGTAGCCAGTATACTAAAAGACTACCGATCTAAAAGATTAAAAAGGGAGCAAAGCGACCGCCTACCTTACTGATTCTCCCGCCATTCATACACCCACTTAGCCTGGATCTGCTCTAGATGCTCCTCGGTAGAGCCTTCCCGGTCACCGGTAAACTGGGGTATTTCCAGGATCCACTCCAACAGATCGGTGAAGCGAATTCGGTAAATCTTATCCTGCCCGAAATCATCCCCGAAGCGATCGTAGAGCGCAATAGCAATATCCTCGTGATCGGCCCAGCCGAAGGGAAAGTCGTCAAAATCTTTAAAACTCATATTGATTTACGATTTTTGGTATACGATATATGATTTTTGACCGGGCACACAAATCGTACCTCCTAAATCAAAAATCAAGAATCGCAAATCCTAGTGTTCGTGGCCGATGATTTTGCGTTGATCGGGTATTTCTACTTCGATCTCGGCGTCGTCGTCCAGAATGACCGCCTGACAACCCAGCCGACTTTCAATACGCGGATTGATGGCCCGGTCGATGAAATCCTCCTCCTTATCGCTGATTTCCTCTAGGGAGTCTTCCCCCTTCAGGACGTATACGTGGCAGGTGGAACAGGCACACACCTCGCCACAATTGTGGTTCAGGTGAATGCCGTTTTCCTCGGTTACCTCCAGGATGCTCGTATCGGTTTCTACATTATCCACCGTCTTGGGGGAAATGCTTTTATCCTCGAAAGTAAATTTTACGGTTGCCATTGGCGATTGTGGTTTGCGGGGCGAAATTAGACATATTTAACGACGGCGCGGCAAAGCAGTTCTAAGTCCCCTTCGGTAATGGTGTAGGGCGGCATGAGGTAGATCAGTTTTCCGAACGGGCGTATCCATGCTCCCTCCTCCACAAAGAAGGCCTGAGCGGCGGCGACGTCCACCGGTTCGTGCATCTCCACTACCCCGATGGCCCCCAGTACCCGCACTTCTTTTACAAACTTACTCTGGGCGGCGGAGCGCAGGTGAAACGCTAATTGCGAAGCAATGCTAGCAACTCGCTCCTGCCACGGACTAGCCAACAGCAGGTCGATACTCGCGCAGGCTACGGCACAGGCAAGGGGATTGCCCATGAAGGTCGGGCCGTGCATCATCACGCCGGCTTCCCCCTTGCCAATGGTGTCCGCCACGGTTTGGGTACACACGGTAGCTGCTAACGTCAGGTAGCCGCCGGTGAGCGCCTTGCCGATGGTCATGATATCGGATGTAACGTCGACTTCCGCGTTCCCGGACTTCTCTTTTCCTGCGCCTCCGCCGCCCACAAATAAAGAGCCCGTCCGGCCGAAGCCGGTGGCGATCTCGTCGTAAATCAGCAATAAACCATGCCGATCACACAACTCGCGGAAGACCGGCAAGTAGGCCGGACTGTAAAAGTGCATGCCCCCGGCTCCCTGCACCACCGGCTCGACAATAAAGGCGGCCGCCTCACCGGAGTATTGGGTAAAGAAGTCGGCCAAATCGGATACGTAATCCTCCTCAACCGCCTCCTCATATCCGCCCGGGGGGCGCCGAAAAAAAGCATGCTCCGGCAAGAAACCCCGGAATACCTGGTGCATGCCGGTCACCGGGTCGCAGACGGACATCGGCGCTGTAGTATCTCCGTGATATCCGCCGCGCAGGGTCAAAAACTTGTGCCGCTCGGGATGACCCAGTGCGTGTTGGTATTGCACCGCCATCTTCATAGCGACCTCTACGCTTACCGATCCGCTGTCGGCCAGGAATATGCGGTCCAGGCCCGCGGGGAGGATCTCGACCAGGCGCTTACCCAGTTCGATGGCCGGCCCGTGGGTGATCCCCCCGAACATGACGTGGCTCATCCGCTGCGATTGCCTCCGGAGGGCCTCATTCAGTTCGGGCACATTGTAACCGTGGATCGCGCACCACCAGCTGGACATGCCATCCACCAACTCTCGCCCATCCTCGAGGCGTAATCGGCATCCGCTGGCCGATGCTACCGGATAGACCGGCAGCGGATCGCGCAGACTAGTATACGGATGCCACAAATGGTCCCGATCAAAGTCTACGTCGCTTGTTTGCATAGTTCGACCGTTGCGGCCCGCTTCAAAAAGGTAGCCCGCCGGTCCGTTAGTTACGTTACCGGCGGGCTGTACACCTTTGTACTTCGTACTTGTTACTTTATACTTTGTCCTTCCGCTAGCCCATTTCCTGGACCACCTCCTTCACCTGGGGCATCATCCGCTTGAGCATCTGCTCGATACCGGACTTCAGGGTAACGGTGGAACTGGGGCAGCCGGAGCAGGCACCCTGCATGATGACGGTGACAACGCCGTCCTCGTATTTCTTGAACTCGATATTACCACCGTCCATTTCCACGGCCGGCTTCACGTAGGTATCGATGAGCTCCTTGATCTGCTCGACGGTCTCGGCTTCGTCTTCGGTGTATTCGTAGCTGACACCGCGCTCTTCCTCGATGCGGGCGACTTCTTCGGCAAAGCCATCCTTGATGATCGGCTTATTCTCTTCGAGGTAACCTTTGACGTATTCCTTCAACTTCAGCATGATGTCGTCCCAGCTGTAGTTGAATTCCTTGGTGATCGTCACGTAGTTGTTGGCGATGTACACCTTCTTCACGTAAGGGAAGTCATACAGCTTAGCGGCCAGCGGCGACCACTCCCGGGCAAACTCTTCCTCGCGAAACTCGGCGGTGCCGTTGTACAGCATCCGGTTCGTTACGAACTTTAGTGTTTCGGGGTTGGGGGTTTGCTCAGTATAGAGGAGGACGGGGCGCTTGGTGGCGGTGGCTTGGCTCATCGTTGACTTTTTGTTACTAACACCTTGCCTGGTGTTGGGTTGAATCCAGCTACAAACCCGGGTAGTTTGTAGCTACCATGGCCAATATGCCTATGACACATCGAAAGGAAAACGTAGCTCTCCATCTACGATAAAAAAGGGAACCCGGACCGCGGTCCGAATTCCCTTACTTTATTGCTGTGCGATTGAACGGTTACTAGTCCACATCCCACCAAACGCGTCCGTCGATCGAATCTCCCGCAGAGCCAAATTGACGATTAATAGCAGCGTTGTATTGATTCCGGTTTAGTGCAAATTCGTCGGTAGTATAGGCTCTACGTCGCGGAATCTGCTCACTGGCATTGAGCGCAGCAGGAGCGGGGGCTAATTCGGGGTAACCCAAACGACGCCATTCCGACCAGCCCTCAATTCCCTGGAAATACAGCGCCAGCCACTTTTGCTCACCAATAGATTGCAGAAAGTTGTCTGAGTCAAACTGCACAGTTTCCTGATCCAAGTAGTCGGCAATGGCGGTTTCGTCGGTGATGCCGTATTGGTTCATGCTAGCGGTAATCGCCTGACGGTATAGCTCGGCAGCATCTCCTTCAATCCATCCGCGTGCAGCGGCCTCTGACTGGTTGAAAAGCACTTCACTATAGGTGAGGATGGTCAGTGGTGAAGTCGAGCTATAGAAATATTCCAATCCGGGGAAGGAAATATCAGCGGTAGCGGTAAGTCCGGCTTGCTCTTCGGTAACTCCGTACGGCTTGCCGCGGTACAAGAGGTCTCCAGATAGTTCGGAGTTAGCGGTAGGCTGTGCATAGACCATCAGGCGGGGATCGTTCACACTCTGTAGATAATCGATAAGCGGCTCGCTAACGACATAGTCCGTACGTGTGAGGGAGTTTATATACCAAGGGTTATCACCTAGTCCACCCGTACCGGCATACACCAACTCGGCGTTGTCGGCATTCGAAGTCATTACCCCGTACTGGTTGCTAAGGGCTTCGTTAACCCATTCCGAACCGAGGTCAGGCGCCACGTTGGATACCCGAAGACCGGCACGTAAGATTAAGCTATTCGCAAATTTCTGCCATTTTGCCATGTCTCCACCAAAGATGAGATCTCCGCTAACCGATCCCTCAACGATCATGTCACGCGCTTGCATGAGTTTATCAATGGCACCACGATAAATTGTCTCTTGCTCATCATAAACTGGAGAAAGATTATCAGCCCCCTGCAGCGCCTCGGTGTAGGGAACATCTCCCCAGACATCGGTAATGTTTAGGAAGCCCCACTGCTGCATGATCATAGCAAGAGCGATTTGATTGGCGTTGGCACCGGAGGCGCTGGCACTACCTCTCGTGTCTTCATCGGTATTGACGTCAATCACGTACTGTAAGTCCTGCAGTCCACTGCGGTAAAGACCGTAGAAGGAGGTCTCTTGGGTGGAGTAGCGGGTTACGTCAGTATACTGATTTTGGGACAAATACTGGGCATAGTGATTACCGATCTCACCTAGAGTGCTCTGCCCGAGCAACTGATTGACTAGTTGCCGCTCTGACTCTGAAATGATGTAGGAAGTCGGAACTGAAGTAGGGCTGTTTGGATTGGTATTGATTTCCTGAAAGTCATCCGTACAGCGGGTGAATCCAAGAACTATAAAGAGCGCAATAATTATGCGAGTCATCATCGTAGTTTTTTGTGATAAGAAATGACCTGGGTCACTACTAGAAGCTTACGTTAAGGTTAACTCCGTAGCTACGGACACTGGGGTTCTGGCCATTTTCGTAGCCTTGGATATTGCCGTTTGACAATGCCGCGTCAGGATCAATATTGGGCGCATTCTTATGCAGAATTGCCAAGTTCCTGGCTGTAAGGCTCAGCGTAGCGGTGTTGACGAAGTTATTGGCAAACCAAGCAGCGGGAAGCTGGCGACCGATGCTGACCTCACGAAGCTTTACAAAGCTGGCATCGTATACAAACTGTTCACTGATTTGGAAGGTGGATTCGTAGTAGTTCCTGACATCCACGTAGGTCTCGTTCGGGCTGCCATCTGCGTTGACACCCTCAACAAGGATTCCTCCGGACAAACGGTTACCGTCCGCGTCATAGGCGGGATCCCGAATTGGCGCTCCCAAGGCATTTTCGCCAACGGTATTCTCGAACATACCGGAATAGTTACCCCACATGTTGCTGACGGAATATATCTGCCCACCTTTACGGAAGTCGACCAAGGTATTGATGTTAAATCCGTAGATCGTAAAGCTATTGGATAT
Organism: Lewinella sp.; assembly: GCA_049650785.1. GTDB lineage: Bacteria > Bacteroidota > Bacteroidia > Chitinophagales > Saprospiraceae > Neolewinella. Next base: position 10,567 of record JBASAV010000058.1, read on the forward strand.
ACCACCCGTGAAGTCGGGGTATGCACTGCCGAAGTTCTGGTTGGTCACTCGGGTAGGTAAGCCATCTTCATCCAGGATGATCGAGCCGCTCGTCGAATCGCGTAGGAACCCGCCCCCGTTGAGCTGGCCGTAAGGCTGGCCTTTCTCAGCCAGGAAGCTGACGTACCAGGTGTTTCCAAGGGACAACTGGTCAAGTCCGTCAATCAGTTCTACGACTTTGTTACGGTTACGCGCATAGTTGATTCCGACATTCCAGGTGAAATTCTCCGTTTGCACTGGAGTGCCGTACACACTCAATTCGATACCCTTGTTTTCCAGCAGACCTGCGTTGACAAAAGT
>JBASAV010000059.1:0-12104 GCA_049650785.1 Lewinella sp.
ATCGAGGACCTAAAAGAATTTCGCGATAAACGAGGCGATCGTTTCCGCTTTTCTGACATATACGACGAAGCCGGAAATCAATACGTGAACCTGGTACAGGAAGGCGGCGGTATCCTCGGTATTGCGCTGGTAGGATTTACCTACGTGCTCGAAGAAATGGGCATCCGCTTCCTGAGTTTAGGCGGCACCAGTGCGGGATCGATCAATGCGCTGCTGATGGCCGATCTGGGCACGCCGGAGGAAAAGAAGAGCGTCCGCGTCCTGGAGCGCATTGCCGAGAAGGACTTCATGGACTTTGTGGACGGCGGTTATGACGCCGAGCAACTCACTGAAGCCTTCGAATCAGGAAATAAGATCCAACTTTATCTGCACCTCATCACCAATATCGCCGAGATCAAGGATAAGCTCGGCATCAATCCCGGCAAGCACTTCGAGGAGTGGCTTCAGGAGATATTGGAGCACGACAGCTGGGAGGGCCTGAAGGACAACCTGTGCACTCTCCCAGATAGCCTTTACCCCCTTTCTAACTACGGTAAGCGTAAGCGATCGGTGACCGCCGAGGAACTGGACCCCAAAATCGCCATCGTAGCCGCCGACATCACCACGCAGACCAAAGTGGAGTTTCCGCGGATGGCGCACCTCTACTACGAAGATCCGGCGGCGCAGAATCCGGCCTCTTTCGTCCGGGCCTCCATGTCCATTCCCTTTTTCTTTGAGCCCAAACGGGCCTCCCTCAAATGGACGGAGGGCAAAGAAAACGAGGTGCGACGGCGCTGGCGGGCGGTGGCCGATTACAGTGGCGAATTGCCCAGCGAGATCGTGTTTGTCGATGGTGGCGTGATGTCGAATTTCCCCATCGACCTGTTCCACCAGGCCGACGTCATTCCGCTACGGCCCACCGTGGGCGTGAAGTTGGGGGTCGATCGCAACTGCGCCCGGGAGATCAACAACCTGGCTGACTTCATGGGGAATATGGCCAGCGGCGTGCGTAACCTGCGTGACTTCGAATTCATCCGCAATCATCCCGAGTACAAAGACCTGGTGGAGTACATCGATATTGATGGCTTTAACTGGATTGATTTCAATATTTCCGCTGAGGAAAAGCTCAAATTATTCCGGCAGGGGGCAAAGGCCGCCAGCCACTTCCTGCGTCGCTTCAACTGGTCCGATTATAAGGACACCATCAAAGCCAATCTCCTCCGCAAGATCAAGCCCGTTATGTGGGAGCTCTCGGACCTGCGGGACCTCAGTGATACCCTCGAAGTGTTGGGGATCCGCAACGATGAGCAGCTGGAAGCCCGCATCAAGCGTATTCAGGAGCGAGAGGAGCCATACAACGTACTGTGGATAGACGACGCCTTCACGTATGCGCTACCGTTGGCCATTCTTGATCGTCTACACACCTTCTGCTACTCCGTACGCACCAGCGATGAGGCGATGCAATTGTTGATGAACAAAAACAAGTTCAACGAGGACGAAACCACGCAGATCGACCTGATCATCTCCGACGTGACCCGCCGGGAAGACAAGGGCAATGACAAACTACGCGGCCTGGACTTCGCCGCCCTGCTCGCCGAGGATCCCGACTGGAAGGAGATCCCGGTACTGATCTACGCTCACGACCGGGAGAACCTAGTCGAGCGTTATGGCGGTCCCTTACCGGATAACATCATCAACCGTGCGGGTAAGAACTCCATCGTCCACCGCCACTTCATCGAAGAGGTGATCCAGGGGCTTACCATGCGACTCGAGCAGTCCAGCGGTAAGCAGCAAACTACTGCCTGACCACCCGCCGCACCGCGCCACCAAGACGAATCAGGTATACGCCCGCGCCGAAGCGCGACAGATCCACGGTCGCGCTATCCGCATCGCTATCCATCCGCCGGCTTTCCAGCCTGCGGCCATTGAGATCAAAGACCTCGAGCAGTACTCCTTGACCGTTCACGCTGTTCCATTCGAGAGTTGCGAGGCCGGAGGTAGGGTTCGGATATACGCGAAGGCTGTTGTCCAGCGCGGAGAAGGGGTTGACGGAATTAATGGCGTCCGCAGTGATAACGACTTGGTGGTAGGTAGTCGCCAAATATCCACCGTCGGTGGCATCGATCACAAAGCCGAACTCGTCGGTCTTAATCGTGGTGTCGAGACTCTCGTATACGATACGCTGCGCGTTGATGTCCGCCTGGGTGAAGGTATCACCGAGATCCAGTTCTTGTCCGCTCCGCTCCAGGAAGCCCCGCTCGGGCAGGCTGGTCAGCACGTAGACGCTTTCCGTGGGGTTAGCGGAGGCACTTAGGATTTCCAGTTCGCTGCGGAGTACGGCATTGCGGCCGAGGGGCTGCACTTCGGTAGGATCGTTGACGAGAGTTTGGGGAGGTGTCGACAATAGGTCGGCGCAGAACTCCAAATCCCAGTTGACGATCTGCCCCGCGGCTCCGTTCGTCTCGCTGATGGCTACGGTGAGCAACCACTCTCCGGCCGTACCCTCCCCGTCGAAGGCACTGAGGTCACCCGCCGGCTGGAATACGCGCCGATCGTCGGGCGGACAGATGATGCCATCCGGCGCTTCGTCGTCGAAGCCGATATTGATGCTGTTCGTGCTGAAGCAGTTCTCCTCGTACAACTCGACCGTGGTACCGGCGGGGCTGGTGAGACTGATCGTGATGCTGGAAGCGAACTGGTAATTTATCTGGACATTGGGCAAATTCAGATCGCTGATCGTTCCGCTCTGGGAAATGGTCAGGGTATCCTGTCGCGTCAATAAGGCGGGATCCCTACCCGTCCCGGGCAGGTTGATCGGCGTGTTCGTGCTGCTCACCACCTCGCAGCTATTGCTGACGGTCTTGAAAGAGTTGATCTCCGTCCAGGGGGCGGGGCCACAGCTGTTGACGGGACGTACCCGCCAGTAATACACCCGATTGGAGGCGAAGAAATCTTCCGGCGTAAATTCCGTATCGGTCAAATCCGTCGCGGTAGCCACCAGGGTAGCCGGAGCGAAGGAGGGGGACGTGGCTATCTGCAGATCGTACGCATCGGCGTTCACCGAACCGGTCCAGTCAAAATCAGTGGTCAGTACGATGCCCTCGGTACCGTCGGTGGGCCCGGCCAGTACGAGATCCGAGAAATCATTGGCGACCACATCGAGGACGATGTCGCGGCGCACGGTGTCCAGTCCGTTAGCTGCTACCACGATGGGTACGATGATTCGGTCCGACACGTTGACCTGCTCCAAATTCAGTGTCAGGCGCGCCGTTTGCCCCGGCAGTACCTGCGTATTATCGAATGTTGCCTCCAGGCCGTTCGGCAGGGCCGTGGTATCCACGGAAAGCGTAACGGGGTCCGCGTAGCCCAATACGCTGCCGGCTGTAAAGGTGGCGGTCACGGTTTCGGGAAGGCATACCTCGGTATAATTCAGGTCTGACTCCAGCGTGTAGCGCGGCTGCTCGGCGGGCAGAATGCTGAAGTCCGTTTCATTCATATTGTAGAATATATTATCCGCCGCTTCGATCACAATGCGCATGGCATTTCCGAGCGTATCGGGTACGGTCACGAGGGTGGTACCGTTGTTTGCTACCTCGCTCGCTAGTACGTAGTCAAAGCTCAGTCCGCCATCGCCACTCAGCAGGATGTTGACACTCCGGGCGAAAACGGGAAAGCCGTCGGTACCCGCGACGTCCCAGGTGATTTCGCGCAGTTCGCCGACGCGGAAGTCCGCATTGCCCTGCCCTTCCGGATCATTGACCACGAAGGGCCCGACGTCGGCTACCAGAAAAGTGACGTCTTCCCAGTCTACCCCGCCGGCTTGTTCGTTATTGTCGCGCGCCGTAAGGCGGAAGGTCAGTTCACGCTCGTAGTCAGGCAAGAACTCATCCGCGGCGTCTATCTGGTTGGCCACGCGGTCCACGCGGGGGAAGTAGCGGGTGAAACCACTGTCGGAAGGGGGAACCGACCGGAAGAGCGGCGCGGAGCCCTGCGGCTCGTAGATATCGGTGGCGGGTCCGAGGTCGTACTCTTCCCAGTTGTAGGTCAGTTGGTTTGCCGGATCATTGGTATCGGTGGCTGTCCCCGTCAGGCGGAAGGGTGTCGACTTCGGAATGTAGAAACCATCCTCGTAGTCGAGTTGCACCTCCGGGGTCACGTTATCGGTTTCGATGATGGTGGCACAGGCCGCCGCGTTGCCTTCCCGCGTGAAGTTGAGAAACTGCTCCAGGCTAGCGGTGTGGTAGTAGGAATCCGGTGCGCCGATGTTCTGATCGCCACAGGCCCCGGCGTAGGACATGATCGTCGTTCCCGATCCCGGCTCGAAGGCTGTATTACCCGCCCGTTGATCCTGGTTTCTCGGACAGTTATTCCAGCTGTGGGAAACCGAGAACTGGTGGGCGATCTCGTGGGCCATGACCCGCTCGGCGGTTTGGACCAGATCCCGCCCCTGCAAACAGGTGACGCCGCGGGTTTTGCTGCCGCTGCAGGCCAGTCCGCTCACCACGCCTCCCACGTCGACGCAGCGGGAGGTCATGACGTGACCGATGTCGTAGATATCCGACGGAATATTCTGCTGGTTGAATGCCTCGATGACCTGTTCCAGCAGGCCGGTTCCTTCGTCGCTGTCCGTGTACGGATCACTATCCGGATCGAGGTATATCACCTCCTCCGATGGCGCCAGTAAGTTGATACGAACACCCACTTCCCGCTCGAAGATCACGTTTACGGAACTGACCAGCGTATTGAAGGCTGCCAAAACTTTGGCCTTGGTGGGCGTACCGTCGCTTACCTGATTGGAAAACTCGCCGGTACTGGAGAGGACTAAGTCGTACTGACGTAACTCGCGGGCTACGACCATGCTTTTCCCGGAACGCTCTTTTCCTGCGCTCCCGCCGCCCAAATCCGCTTCTATACTTGCCGGGTCGAAACCACAGCTCAGGGGGCCGAAGGCCTCGCCGACGTAATCCCGGGAATAGAAAGCAATGTATTCGTCGGTCACGTATCCCTCCTGGATAGCATACAGCCCTTTCGGACCCGGTACCAGCACGTCGACGCGCTCCGGCGATATAGCCAGGCGCCCCGTGCCCCAGGATCCCGTGAGCCGGTAGCTGCCGATCTCGGGGTAGCGGGCCGCCAGTTTCGGCTCAAATACGGGGTCGTTTACCACGGTGAAGCGCTCCACGGTACCATCGGGTAGGGGCAGGTCAAGATGGCCAGCCTTGGCCGACAGTTGCTTCCGCAGGACGGCCAGATCCAGCTTCAGTTCCGCCCGGGGTTCCGCGATCTTCTCCGTGGGGGAGGTGGCCGGTTTGAACTGGAAGGGCGACTGAGCGAAAAGGGTGGTGCCCAGGAGGCAGCCAGCGAGGAGTAACATTCGGAACATAGGGTGGCGTTTGCAGCGTGGGTTAAAGATACTTGCCGGGCGTCCCGCCAAATGTCGCCAATCTAGTAGCGGGCCGGGTTTTCGCCGGGCAGGGCGTTCCGGATGAATTCCCGTACGTCATCGTTGGCGGTTTCCAGGTCGGGCCGGCGGAGGTACATCATGTGTCCGCTCTCGTAGCCTTTAAAGCTGAGCCGGTCGCGCATCCGGCCACTGGGGTCCAGGTGCCAGAGCGTGTACTTGGCGTCGTAGTAATTGGTGGCGCCGTCGAAGTAGCCCGACTGGATCATGACATTCAGGTAGGGATTCTGCGCCATCGCCTGACGCAGATTGTAGCCCGTACGATCGCCGGATCGGTCCCAGGGATAGACGGAGCCAAACATATTATACTGCAGATCGGTCCGGAAACCCAGTTCCTCCCGCAGGTAATAGTTGATGGCGGGGGTAAAGGAGTGCAGCCAGCTGGTGAGCTCGCTGTTGTAGTCGGGCCGATCGCCACCGGCCTGAGCGTCGATTCCTTTATAGCGGCTATCGAGCCGGCCTACGGTAAAATCGCCGGCCTCCTCTCCCCGTAAAAGGTTCTTCCAGAAATAGGCGGTGGTGGGCATAAGGTTATTGTCGAGCCACTCCTGAGCATCGAGGCCGGAGTAGCGGGCCGCCGCTTCGGCTACTTCCCGGCGGCGTTCTTCCGACAGGTCCATACCGCTGGCCAGGGCGGGCAGGAATTCGTCGCGGGTATACGCTTCCACTTCGGCGAGCATGGGCTCCAGGGCCATTCCCTGCAGGTCGTCCGGCAGACGCTCGTGGTACCAGGCCGCGGCGGCGAAGTAGGGCAACTGGTTGGCCGACTCGACGATGCCGGCGCGTTCGATGCCGATCTCCGTAGGCGATACCAGGATGACCCCGTTGAGGTACATCCAGGCTTCTTCCTGCAGCTCGAGGGCCAGTCCGGATACGCGCGTAGTCCCGTAGCTTTCCCCGATGAGGAACTTGGGGGACCGCCAGCGATCGTGGCGGCTTACCCAGTTGCTCAGCCAGTCGGAGAGGTACTCGATATCCTGATTAACGCCGAAAAACTGCTCCCGATCGGCGCCGGGAGCCATACGGCTGAAGCCGGTGTTGACCGGATTGACGTACACGATGTCGGTGAGGTCGAGCACCGAGTAGGGATTATCGCTGATGCCATAGGGCTGTACGGGGTACCCTTCCTCGTCGATCGTGAGCACCTTCGGGCCGGTGTAGGCCAGGTGCATCCACACCGAAGCGGAGCCGGGGCCACCGTTGAAGCTGATGAGGAGGGGCCGGTTGGGGTCTTCGCTGTCCGTGCGGCGGTAGTACGTGTACTGTAGTCCGGCGGTCACTTTGCCCGTGTCGTCGTAGACGGGCTGCACCCCGGCGGTAACTTCGTAGGGGACGGCGGCGCCCCCGATGTTCACCTGCCCCTGGGTGACGATCATGGTGTCCATGGGTAGGTTGCGGCTGTTCTGTTGCGCGAATAGGGATCCGCTGATAAGCAGGAGCAGCGAGAGGAGGCGGTGAGAAAGCATAGGCTGGTTTTTTGGCTTGGACGCCCGGGGACCGGGTAGAGCCAGCAAATTAACCAGCGGGTTTGAGATATTCGAATTGACCTTGTTTGGTTGGGATACTTCTGGGTCGTTAGCGGCCGGCCGGACACTTGGAGGTCGTTAGCGGCCGGCCGGACACTCGGAGGTCGACACCGGCCGGCCGGAGACTCGGAGGTCGCCTACTGCATACGGCCACACTCCGAGGTCCTAAAATCTTCCCCACCCGGGAGAAGCACCAGGACCTCCGAGTGTACGCAGGACCTCGGAGCGTCCGGGTCAGTTAGACCCCAGAGGGCGTCATCGTCGGTCCGGACGCTTGGAAGTCGACACCGGCCGGCCGGACACTCGGAGGTCGCCTACTTCGTACGGCCACACTCCGAGGTCCTAGGATTTTACCCACCCGGGAGAAGCACCAGGACCTCCGAGTGCACGCAGGACCTCGGAGCGTCCGGGTAGTCAGACCTTACTCCCAGCTATCCCACATATCCACGTGCATCAGCCACTCGCCGTCGAGCTTACGCCACACGATGACGTACTTGCCGCCCCATTCCGCTTCCGATCCGTCGGGGCGGCGGGTACGACCGCGGTAGTAGCCGAGGTCGTAGGCATAATCGTCCAGCACCTTCAGTTCTACCGACTCGGTGGCGTGTTCCAGGATACGGACCCCCTCCGGCAGTTGCCACCGCTCGATGATGGAATCGCGTCCCGTGATAATGGGTGATCCATTGGGCAGAATGTGCCCGTTCTCCGTGTAGGCATTGGCCATGGCCTCGTAATCGGCATTCACGTAGAACCGGGAGAAGGCCGCCGCGGCTCGCTGGATAGCCTGTATGTCGGCTTCGTCGCCGGTAAACTGCTGCGCCAGGGCGGGCAGGGTGATAAAACTGGTAAAGAGAAAAACAAAGGGACGAATCATACACTATGGTTAATATCCGCCAGAGGCAGACCTTTGGCGGCAGCTAAAACATGAACACCTTGCAAGGAACGATCCGGCAGTGGCGGGAGTTTTTTTCGACCAACCCCTACGAGCAATTGCTCCAGATCTCCTGGCAGTACGCCCGGGGGATGCGGGCGCGTTACGTGCTGATCTACGGGATGTTCACCTGCGTCAACGTGCTGTCTTCGCTGCAGCCCATCATCTTCGGGTACTTCATCAATTACCTGCAGGGCGGTGAAGGGGATCTGCTGACGGGAGCCTGGATATACGGCGGAGCCTACTTGGCGCTGATCCTGGCGGGATGGGTGTTCCAGTGGCCGGCCCGGCTCATGGAGCGCCGGATGGCCTTCGAGATCAGTCGACGTTTGTTGATGGAGACTTACGATCGGGTGGTGCGACTGCCGCTAGAGTGGCACCGCCGCCACCACAGCGGGGACACGATCAACCGGACGCGGAAGGCCTACGAGGCCCTGAAGAGCTTCTTCGATAACGGCTTCGTCTATTTCCAGACCCTGGTGCGCATGTTCATTTCCATCGTAGCCATCATTTGGTTCAGCGTCCTTTTCGGGGGCGTAGCGGGAGTGGCGGGTATCTTGATTGTGTTGACGGTACTGGCTTTCGACCGCCCCATCATTGCCGCCACGCAGGAAACCAACGAACGGGAGAACGACCTGCTGGCGGGATTGTCGGATAACCTCGGGAACATCATCACGGTCACGACGCTACGACTGGGGCGACAGACTGCGCGGCAGATCGAAGCCCGCATCCGGGCGGTTTGGCCGCCGTTCCTCCGCAACACGCAGCTCAACGAACGGAAATGGTTCAGTACCGGCGTGCTGATCGGCCTGATGTACGCCGTTATCGTGATCGGCTACGTCTACCAGAATTACGTGCCCGGCGAAATTTTCCTGGTCGGCGGACTGGTAACCCTCATCGGCTACGTCAATCAGTTTTCCAATATGTTCAATGCGCTTACCGGGCAGTATAATACCATCATCCGCCTGCGGGCGGACCTGGCGGCCATCGACCCGATCGTAGAGGCCTTCCAGGCTGCGCCAAGGCCTCCATCGCTGTCGGGTAGCCAGGTGCGGAAGGATTGGACGGAGCTCACCGTGACCGATCTGGCCTTCACCTACGACTCGGAGAGTGAGGAACACCGCGGCCTTTCCGATATCAACCTTCGCCTGCCCCGGGGTAAACGGATCGCCTTCATCGGGCCCAGCGGGAGTGGGAAGACTACTCTCCTCTACCTGCTGCGGGGACTTTACCCCGCGGACCGCCTTACCATCAGCTTTGACGCCGATCCCGTAACGGATCCCGCCCAACTCTACGAGCAAACGACCCTTATCCCGCAGACACCGGAAATTTTCGAGGAGACGATCCGCCAGAACCTGACCATGGGACTCAAACGCAAGCCCGAAGCCGTGGAACGAGCCATCCACCTGGCCGCCATGGAAGAAGTCATCCAAAAGGCGGAGAACGGTCTCGACACCTGGCTCAGCGAAGGGGGTGCCAACCTTAGCGGTGGGCAGCGGCAGCGGCTGAGCATCGCTCGCGGACTCCTGGCCGCGGAGTCCTCCACCCTACTGCTACTCGACGAGCCGACGAGCAGCCTCGATCCGCAGTCGGAGGCACTGGTCTACGAACGGCTCTTCGCTACGTACCCGGAGAAGACGATCGTGTCCACCCTACACCGGTTGCACCTGTTGAAGGATTTTGACTACATCTACTATTTGGAGAACGGTCGAATCATGCGTGAGGGGACGTTGGAGGAATTGCGGGCCGCGGGGGTGGTTCACTAATTGGGTGTGTTCAAAAATAACTTAGCCGGCACTCCTGACGAAGGTTACCGGACAGTCTAATTCCGCAACAGGTGTTCTTTCTTCACCTCCCGGTCCCCAGTGAATTGTGCCTTTTATCGTATCCGTGCCGATTAGATAACCAGTAAACCAGGGGCTGTAAGCGTACTCGTTTCCCTGGAATACCTTATCGTATTCCTTCGGCTGTATGTCCCACTGGATACTATCCTTACCACTGGACGTTTTGCTTATTATGCCCGAAACCTTGTTGAATTTTGGTTGCTCCGCATGAACGGACCAACTGGATGTATCTGGATCCTCTACAAAAACATCAATGGCCGAGCGTTGGTCTGAAAACACCCGTACCGTATCTCCAAATTTGATGATCATGCCAAGATCGACATAGCAGTTTTCCATTTTAGCGTAAAACTCATCGGACGTTAGCCGGCGACACTCCAGGCTCCCCAGATTAAAGTGGTCGGAAGGACAACTACAATCTTCGGTCGATACATTGGTAAGGAAACCGAAATTACAGGTAAAAGGCTCGGGTTGCGGCACAATCGGTTCGGGAGTACACCCGAAAGTAGATAGTATTAAGAATAAGGGGAGGTAGCGATACATAGGCTCAATTAATTTCGGTCAATGATTTGAAGAAATTATTTGTAAATAAATTTCTCAACTCTCTCGACAGCAGATGTCTCGGAGTTTCTAAAAACAACAACGTACAATTGACCGTGTATCATCTGATGATCCAAAGTGCTTAAGAGGTTTCTCGAGTATAATTTTGTCGGCACACTTACCTGGCCAACCAATTGGCCCATTGTGGAATAGACTGCCAGATCGTAGGCCTTCACCTTCAAATCCGGATCGTCTTCCTCGCCAATTGTTACCCTTGAACGACGTGGGAAGGGAATTCCTCCGTTGTCGCCTGGATCGACTATAATGAGACAACTTAACATATCATAACGCGCTGTAGCCGTTGATTTACCAAATTCAAAGGGAGTTGCCGTTCCACGTTCAAAGCATACCGGACCGAGTGCCGGTGCCAGACAAACATCTTGAAAATCAAATGTATGATTGGTTTGCTCGATGATGAAACCCGCCGTCTCCCTCCGCAAATCGCCAATTGAATTTATTGGGAAAATAGGTTCTCCAGAATTTCCGTGTTCTCCGACAATTGCCTTGGATATATAACTCGCTGTGGTTCTATCGGTGCAGCAGGCAGGGTCTCTGTCTTCTACCGAATCCTTGCCGGCCTTCTCCACTGCGGCGATTATGTATCCTGACCGATGAACTACCTCACTTTGCCAAGAACGCATACCCGTAGAAAGAAGCCTGGTTCTGCTTGCAATACCTAATTCAAGTGGAGTATTGGGCTCTAGGTAAACATCAATATCTTCTTCAATTAATCGTCTAGGCTGAGTTGACACTAATCCGGTACCACAATTGCCAGAATTGATGACGGAAGGTGTAAATGACAAATCAACTCCCTGCTGCAGAAGCTCCTCCAAGACCTCATCTTCCAGTGCTTCCAAAACGCTAGTCCCACCGCCGATGACCGGGGCTACAAATCTTAACGTCCCCGAAACAAGAGAAGCAAAATCTGAATAAAACGCCTGGTTTGGCCGAGCACCACAGCTGCTCTCAGTTTGTAATCGGTTAAACGCCTGTATATTAAATATACCGCCCGGTTCACCATTCCTCTCAATAGTGTACGCCATCACCACGTCTTCACCCGCGGCCTGTGCCTGCTTGGTTCCTCCGCCTCGTAACAGTTGCGCACGAGTCGATATCTCGGACTCATACATTAAATAGGTATCCACCCGTTTTCGACATCCGCAATCTTCAGAAGGATTGCCTCCATTACAAAACAAATTAAATCGAAGCCGTGCCCGCTGTGAGAAATCCTGGGTTAACTCATTAATGTTATCGTCCATTAGCCCCCTATCCTCAGCGTTGCCTACAACGCCTCCGTACATCCTGTTGCGTCGCTCTCGATACCCATCCGAGTATGCCCACCAAGTCTTGGCCGGACCTGCAGTATATAAGTTGAACTCAAATTTATCTAAATCTTCTTCGACATTGACCGGTGCGCTGGTTACAATACCCCGTCCGTGGCCTTCATTCATTCCGGGGAAAGAATGCCATCTAGTAATAACTACCTCACAATCGCAAGAGCTTAGATCCTTCGAACGTATTTCGTGATTGAGAATCTTCTCCTTGTCATATATCGAACTCAAAGACTCGATCGATTGACCCTTCAAAAAATATCGTTGTATAAATGATGCCTTTTCATATGTACTTAAATGATTAGCATATATACCCGTAGCGAAGTGATTTAGGCCTGATGTGTTATTTTTTGGCCGTGGATCTCAAGTTAAGCCAAGAACAAGTCCTGCTGCTGCGGCAGATTCAGAAGAAGGAGCGCTTCAACCGCCGCCGCT
>JBASAV010000060.1:0-2506 GCA_049650785.1 Lewinella sp.
CATGATTGTATTGTGTACCCTTCTGCTCGTATTCATCGTCCTGTTCCTGTTGCCGTTCCTGACCTTCATGATCATCTTCAAGAGCATCGATTTCGGCCGGTTTAACAAAACTGTTGCCCGCGGTCCGGCGGTCTAGATTGGCTCCGTCCGGAATTTAAATACCTTGGCGTGGCGGGCTGCTTGCTAAATTTTTGCGCCGGAGCGCAGGAGAAATACCATCCAGCCAGGCCCCGGCCCGACCCGCAACCCTCCACTTTTTTTCCGCTGGCGTGTTTACCCGATTAAACATGCGCGGCGGACCCCGCGCCGATCTTCTACCCTATGCTTTTATTCGGCACCCGAAGTGTCACGTCTGACCAACGTTCCGGAAATTTCACCTGCCCCCAGTGCGCCGCCGAAAGGGACTACCGCCACCGTAAGGTGACCAAGTACCTGGTGGTAATGAACGTCCCGCTAATCCCCCTAAGCCAATTAGGTCAGTACATCGAGTGCGCCCACTGTCAGAGTACGTTCTTACCCGACGTGCTGGTACGTGCCGGAGATGCCGAAGGACCCCATACGCTGTCCGAATACGAAAAAGCAGTGCGTCACACCATGGTGCTGATGATGCTGGCCGACGGCGAGGTCGACGACAACGAACTCGATATTGTGCTGGACATCGTCAACCGCTACGGCGACCATCCCATGAGCCGGATCGACCTGGAAGTGTACGCCGAGCAGGTTCGCCGCTTACCCCAGCCAGTAGGGACATACCTCCGACAGGTAGGGCCGGCGCTGAACGCCCACGGTAAGGAACGTTTGATCCGTTGCGCCATGGCGGTAGCTTCGGCCGATGGCAAGATCGACCGTGCCGAAGTAGAGGTGATCCGCGAGATGGGCCGCAGTCTGGATCTGTCGATCGCCGAACTGCAAGCTATCGTGAATCCAGAGCCGGATCGGGTCAGGGCGTAACGCTCAACCAAACAGCATGCCTCCGAATCTTTTCTTACTAGTGGCCGCCCTTTGCTGCGGCCTCACGTTTGCGTGTACCCCCACCCGCCCCGCTACGGCCCCGGCCCAGATCATGTACCGGCAACCCACCGGGGACCGAATGGTGATTCTCCACTACAGCCACGATTCCACATATGGGTATACGCAACATAATCCGATACGGGTGGGTGGAGGATTCGAAAACGGACCCGCCCGGGAGCGCCTGTTCATACACGCCCTGACCGGCCCGAAGGACGAAGACGTTGTGTACCGCCGCCTGATGAGCTGCTGTCGGTTCGAAGCCGGCGACGGCGACATCGGCTTTCTCGACGTCTACGAATTGACGTACCCCGGCCCGGATAGCGCCCGTATCTTGTACCTCAGTATGTACGATGAGGGGGAGGTGTTTGTGCCGGTGGGCTTTACGTGTGCCTCCGCTAAGTGACCCCGCCGCCGTAGGGTTACGTATAGCTCATATACGGGGTTGCCTTCGGGGAATTGGAAGAATTACTTACGGTCTTGGCCGTATATTTCCTGCTATGCTAAGAATTGTCATTGTATCTACCCTGGCCATTTGCCTGAGCGCTTGCGGTACCGCTCCGGCCTCCGAGACCGAAGCTAGTGAGTCGACTCGCCGGCCCAACATCATCTTCATCATGTCGGACGATCACGCCCAGCGCGCGATCTCCGCCTATTCGGATGAGTTGACCGAGACGCCCAACTTGGACCGCATTGCCAACGAGGGTATGCTGTTCACGAACAGCTTCGTCACGAACTCCATCTGCGCCCCCAGCCGGGCGGCCATCCTGACGGGCAAGTACAGCCACATCAACGGCAAGATCGATAATCTATCTCCCTTCAATCCGGATCAGTGGACCTTCACCGAAGCGCTACACGAGGCCGGTTACCGCACCTCGCTCTTCGGTAAGCATCATCTAACGGCGGTCCCCCGTGGACTGGACGAATACCGCGCCCTGATCGATCAGGGGGATTACTACAATCCCACCTTCATCCACAACGGCGACACCCTGCAATCCACCAAGGGCTACACCACTACGTTGATTACGGATTACGCGCTGGAGGAATTGCAACGCAACGCGGACAGCGATCAGCCCTTCATGATGCTTTACTGGCATAAGGCTCCCCACCGCAACTGGATGCCGGACACCAGCGATCTGGAGGGGCTGTTGGACAAAGAATACCCGGAGCCCGCCACGCTACGGGATGATTATGCCGGCCGGCCGGCAGCGGCCAACGCGGATATGCGTATCGCCGACATGTTCGTGAGCCAAGATCTAAAAGTGATCGAAGAGTACGAGCCCAATGACCCGGGAACGGGTGGGGCCACCTTCTGGGAGGGAGGCACCGAGCGCATGGCCCGGTACTTCTACAACGAGATCGACCGCCTGCATCCCGATCAGCGCGCCGCCTGGCAACCCTTCCTTGATCGCGTCGGCCGGGAATGGCAGGAAGTGAAGGGAACCGACGAAGAACTCAGCTGGCGCTACCAGCGCTACATGCAGGATTACCTGGCCAG
>JBASAV010000061.1:0-12403 GCA_049650785.1 Lewinella sp.
ACCCCCTATAGCCACCGGGCTCGCCGGACCGGATAGTTCGGGGAAGGCTTGCGCTACGGAGAACCGGCCATCCCCCTGATTGGCGAGCCAGTAGTCCGGCTGGAACTCCCCGTCCGCCCCCATACCGTAGCCCCCCTGGACCACGTAGATGTCCGGGAGCTGATCGTTATTCAGGTCGGCAACCGCCAGGTCCGTAATCCGGTGGGTGCTATTGGAAGTACGGCCCATGGCTAGCGGCTTCTGCATCGTGCCGTTGGGCTGTTGCAGGTACAGCTCTACCCCATTCTTCGCGTTGCCGGCAATCAATAGATCGTCGTATCCATCGGCGTTGAGATCGTGGGTGACCATCACCGGCCCGGTCGATGACAGGTTTCTGGGGAGAAGGGCCTGGCGGTCGAAATCACGAAGACCCGGGCCGTGGTCGGTATACGATACGGGGGACGGGGCCGGTGAGAAATAGGGTGGCGCAATCGGATTCTCGGTTGCGGCGACAGGCAAGGAGGCGTTCTGCTCGACCGATAGCCGTTGATTGGCCGCGATGTCCCGGAATTCGGATACCGATCCATTCGGCCAGTTTATAAGCAGGCTTTCTACCTGCGCTGCGTCGCCCAAACCGAAATGTAGAATGGGCGGGCCGCTAGATAGGTAGCCCCGGTTCGGGAAATACTCCTGGACCTGGACCGTATCGTCGATCTCTATGGTGACTTTGGCACCAATGCCCTGCGTATTGGGTGCTTGCCCCTGCAGGGCTACCTGCAAATAGTTCCCGTCGCTGGTTTCATTACGGTAGAGAAAGGCGGGCTGATTGAGGTTATTGACGACTAGGTCGAGATCGCCGTCGTTGTCTAGGTCTACGGCAATGGCCCCGTTGCTGTTGGAAGGCTGGTTCAGCCCCCACTGTTCGGTTACATCTTCGAAGCCTTCCGTACGCTGGTTTTTGAAAATAAAATTATTCAGGTCGGAGGCCGGCATTTCCTTCAGCATCTCCAGCACATCGGTTTTCTGTAACCGTCCCCGGGCGGCAACGAAGTCGTCCATGTACTTGATGAAGTCCATGTTAGTATAATCCCGCAGGTAGCCGTTGGTCACGTGCAGATCTTTCCAACCATCATTATCAAAGTCACTAAGGAGTGCCGACCAACTCCAGTCGGTAGCGCTGACCCCGGCGAGTTGGCCGATCTCGGCGAAACTTCCGTCGCCCCGGTTGAGATGGAGCATGTTGCGCATGGTCTGCTCCGGAAAGCCGCTGGCTCGATTTAGGTCGTGGCGCGATCGGTTATCGTCGGCCATCAGTAGCTTCCGGCGTCGGTTGTCGGCGGGCAGCATGTCCAGGGTGAAAATATCCGGCAGGCCGTCGTTATTCACGTCGGCGATATCGTTGCCCATCGAATAGTGACTGGTGTGACCCAGTCGGTCACTGAGCTCATCGGTGAAGGTGCCATCACCGTTGTTCATGTACAGGTAATCCGGCACTTCGTAGTCGTTAGAGAGGTAGAAGTCCGGCTGTCCGTCGCCGTTGAGGTCGCTAATCGCCAAGCCGAGGCCGTAGCTTAGGGGTGAGCCGTTAATGCCCGCCGACTCTGTCACGTCAGCATATCGTCCATCATCGTTCCGGTAGAGCCGGAGTCCACGTTCCGGGTCGGGTACCTGCAGAAGTTGCTTCGTCTTTTCGGCGTTGAGGACCGGCAGCGATTTCGGATTGTGGTTAAGCAGCAGGACGTCCAGGTCATCGTCACCGTCGTAATCAAAAAAGTAAGCTTGGTTGCCGAAGGACGGATCAGCGAGACCGTAGTTTGCCGCCGCTTCCTGAAACTGCGGAATGCCATTATCGTCCGTGCCCGTGTTTAGGAATAGCTCATTGCGCCGTTTTTCCGCCGGCAGCATGCCGGAGTAGGAAACGTATAGATCGGGACGGTTATCTGCGTTGATATCTACTACCGTCACACCCGTCTTCCACGGTCCGGGTCGGCCGGCGGTGCCGCTGGCCCGGGTAACGTCTTCAAATTGCAGATCGCCGCGATTCAAAAAGAGCTGGTTTTCGCCCAGATTGGCCGTGAAGTAGAGATCCATCTGACCATCCAGATTAAAATCCGCCGCGGCCACGCCGCCCCCATTGTAGAAATACTCGTACATCAGGATGTTGGTGTTCGGGCCTTCGTTCAGGGTATTGGTGAAGGTGAGTCCGGTGTGCTGGGGATCCAAAAGCGTAAAGCGAGTTTCGGCGGGTACCCGAACGGGCTCCTCCGATTCGGTGGAACAGGCGGAGACTATCATCCAGAACGAAAGGGCGGTAATAATAAGCTTTACAGAGCGCATACGGGGAAGATAGAGCGATCGGGTAAAAACAAAAAAGCCCGTCCCCGATATCGACGGGAACGGACCTTTTTTTAGTGGCGGGCTAGCTTAGTAGCCGGGGTTCTGAATCAGTAATTCATTCCGGTTGATCTCATTCCGGTCAATCGGTCGGAAGAACATCTTGTCGTCCCACATCCGGTTCTCTTCCGGTACGATGGTGGGTTCGTAGATGTATTCGTAGGTGTCCGTATCGTAAAAATACGGGTCGTGGGCGGTCTGGCCGGCCATCAGGTTCGCCGTCACGTCAATTCCCATCAGGGGGCGTCCTTGCGTCTCTTCGGCAATCAACCACCGGCGCACGTCGTGGTAGCGGTGTTCTTCGTAATTAAGTTCGATGCGGCGCTCATTGCGGTAGCGATCCATGAGGTCGTCGCCGGTATCGGATATCTCCGGCATACCAGCCCGGTAACGAATACGGTTAAGCCACTCCAGCGCGTCGCTTTCCGCGCCCACTTCCAGACTTGCCTCAATGTAATTTAACACGACTTCGGTGTAGCGAATGAAGGGCCAGGGAATGGTATTGAAGTTGGAGGTGTTATCAACAACTGCGGGATCCGGATCGGAAAATTTGCGGGAATAGTAGTGCGTACGGGTACCGTTCCAGTCCTCTACCGATGATTCCCGGGTGTCCAGGCCTGGGATATAGACGGTTTCACCACTGTCGGTGGTGTTACCGGAATCATAGGATCCGGTTTGCACTTCGTCGTACGGATCGCGGGCGGCAACGTCCGCGGGGCGGGGTTTCCAGGGGGCGCCGTCGTAGAGGAAATTAGCGTAGAAGCGGGGGTCGCGATCGGTGTAAGGATCTTCGGCATGGTCTTCGTCATCCCAGTCGAAGGGTGTTCCGTCCATCATTTCAAAATCGTCGACCAGCGCACCGATGGGCGTATTTCCAGCCCAGTTGTGGTATCCGTTTGGCCCGTTGAACATGGCGAAAAGGATCTCATTGTAGGTGTTGGCTACGGCACGTTCAAAGATGAGCTCACTTGATGCCTGGGCATCTACTCCGGGGGCTGCACTGCCTCCACCCATAGCGATGGAAATGTGGTTTTGCGTTCCTTCCTCGGCCGATACGGGGCCGGATAGATCTAGCTTATACCCATTGGTGGCATCCAGCACGACTTGGGCGGCATCCCGTGCTTCTCTCCATCGCTGTGCCTGATCTCCGCTGGTGTAGGCCACCAGTTCAATATTACCGTATTGATCCATCGTCGGAGAGGCAGCTTGCAATTTTGCGGCATCGTGTTCGTCGGATGCGGCATACAGTAAGACGCGGGCTTTCAGGGCCTGCGCGGACAGCCTGGAGGCACGGCCGGAAGCGGTGGGCTTGCCTTCGAGCATGGAAATCGCGTTCTCCAGGTCGGCAAGGATAAAGTCGATAGTTTCCGCCCAGGTGGAACGGGCGATACTGTAATCTTCATCCAGGCCGTAGGGCGTTTGAATGAGGGGTACCCCGCCGTAAAAGCGCGCCAGTTGATGATAATAGTACGCCCGCAGGAAGTGGGCCTCGCCAATCAGGCGTTCGCGCAGCACGTCGTCGGTAAAGGTAGAGGTGGGGAGTTCTTGCAGCGCTATGTTGGCCTGCCGGATGGCAGAATACATGTTGCCGTAGGAATAGGTTCCACTGGTCCAGGCGATGTTGTCCGGTGCTTCGTTTCCTTCGTTGAAGATGTCGATCCGGCGGCCGGGGTGCGTAAACAGCGCTTCATCGGTGAGGCTGGCCAGCATTTGTTCGTCGAATCCCCCGCGACCGAGGTACGTGTAGACATTGAAGACGAAAGCCTCGGCGAGCGGGCCGTCGCCCCACGTTGCCTGGCTGGATATGCTACCCAGCGGTTCGGTATTCAAAAAATCGTCGTCACAGGCCGAAACCAGCAACATGGTAAAGATCCCCAGCACCGTAAACAAGCGGAAACCGGTCTTATAGAGAATGGACATGGTCGGTTTGATTTGCATGATTAAAGGGTGATGTTGAAGCCTACGTTGATGACCCGTGACTGTGGGTAGTACTGCCCGCTGCTATTCGTGCTTTCGGGATCGTAGAAGTTGAGACTATCGATCGTCAGCAGGTTGAAGGCATTGATGTAAGCGCGTACGTTACTGAGCAGGATTTTATCCGTAATGGTGGAAGGGAGGTTGTAACCTAACTCGATGGTCTTCAGACGGATGTAATTTTTGCTGAACAACCAGTAGGTGTTGTTGCCGTAGTTGCCACCGGTGAAGTAGGTGTTACCACGCTCCGCCAGCCGGGGGTGTTCGCTGCTGGGATTAGCGATGCTCCAGCGATTATCGTAGCTGTATTTCAGGAAGTTTCCGATGGTACCGGATTCCGTCTGTACGCGTAACGAGGATCCCGTAGCCCCCTGTAGAAGAAGGTTAAGGTCAAAGCCGCCGTAGCTGAAGCGCGCATTGGCACCGAAATTGAAGGTGGGCGTACCGTTATCGTCAATCCGGACCTGGTCGTCGCCGTTGATGATGCCGTCGCCGTTTTGGTCCTTGAACTTCATGTCGCCGGGCCGGAGCGTACCCGTTACGGAAGAGTAATCCAGCTCGGAGTTGTTGATATCCTGCTGATCAACAAAAATGCCATCGGACTCATATACGAGATAAGCGCCGATCGGCTTTCCTTCCTGTAATTGGTAGTCCGGGGCACCGCTGATCTCGTCGATGAAGATCACCTTATTCTTCGCGTAACCGCCATTGATGCCAAAGCGGTACTGAAGGGCATTATTAGCGTTACCGTTGTATCCCAGGTTGAATTCGAAACCGCGGTTCTCCACTTCACCCGCGTTCACGGGAGGGAGCAGGTTGCTGATTCCCGAAGAAGCGGGAGTGGATCCCGTCTCCTGGATAAGGATTTGGGTACGCAGGTTCCGGAAGTACTCCAGGGTAATGTCGATGCTGTTGTTGAATAGTACAGCGTCTACGCCGAAGTTCAGGTTGTTGGCCCGTTCCCAGGTGAAGCTAGGGTTAGCAAGTAGTTGCTCCCGTAGCGTGGTTACGTTAGCTCCACCGATGGGGAAGTTGCCGAAGCCGTAGGTGGAAAGGAAAGCGTACTCCTGCAGCTGGTTATTGAAGAATACTTGGTCATTACCCATCTGGCCGTAGCTGGCACGGAACTTCAGGAAGTCGATACTGGGAATATTAAAGAAGTCTTCGTTTGACGCCGTCCATCCTACCAGAATACCGGGGAAGAATCCGAAACGCTGATCTTCGGGGAAAATGTAAGAGCCGTCGTACCGCCAGATGAATTCCGCCAGGTACTTGTCCTTGTAATCATACTGTGCACGACCGTAGTATCCCAGACGGGCCCGTTCGTAGGCTCCACCGCCGTTCGACATATTCAGCGTACCACCGGCGAAAAGCTGATCTACCGCCGGGGAAATATAGTTGCGACGGAAAGCGCTGAAACCGGATCCCTCGAAGGTTTCCCGTGTCACACCGGCCATCAGGCCAAGGGTATGATCGCCCGGCAACTCGACGTCGTAGTTCAGGCGTGCGGAGAGGTTGGTGTTCAGCTCACGGTCGTCCGACTGCGAAAGGCGGGGATCGGTAAAAGTGGAACGTATGGCGCCTTCGAGTTGTGGCGTTTCCCCGTCCGCTTCGTAGGTCTGACCGTCCCAGCTGTAGAGCATCCACGGCGTTTGCCAGCGTTTGCGGCTTCGTGCCTGTTGATCCAGGGCACCGGAAAGCGTCAGGTTCAGGCCTTCTACCCAGGGGGCGGAAAGCGTCATGCTGGCGTTGGTCTGAACGTAATCCCGAATATCCCGGTCGTATCCGGTTGCGTTCGTCGTGATGACGTAGGGGTTCTGGCCGTTCTCGATGTCCGGTCCGGGTAGTCCGTTGGGCCATACTTCTGGCTCGTGGGGTTTGCCACGCATCAGCATGCGGAAGATAGAGCCGGCACTTTCCGTTGGGAACTGACGGTCCTCCCGGCGAAGTAAAATGCCGAAACTGGTGGAGATGTAATCGTTGACATCCGCGTCCAGATTGATTCGCATGTCGTACTGCTTGTACTTGGTAGCCGAGTTTTTGTAGAAGGCATCCTGGGTGGTGTGACCGAGGGAAGCCAAATAGCGGACGCTTTCCGAACCCCCGTCAATTTGGACGTTGTGCCGTCCCTGCGGGGCCCAGGTTTCAAAAGCATCACCAAACCAGTCGGTATCCGGATGACCCCACGGGTCGGTTTGGTTTTCGTAGAGCTCTAAGTCCTCCGGCGAGTGTGTCGCGTTGATGGGATTGACGCCGTCCGTGGGTGATTCGTAACTTCCGGTTTCTTCCAGCGCGCGCCAGGCGTCCTGCCATTCGCTTACCGGTACGTTAGACTGGTAGATTTGTAATTCATTGATGATGCGTCCGTACTCCATAGCATTGGACATATCGGGGATGGTTGTGGGTTGCGCCCAGCCCTGATTGAAGTCATAGCTAACCGATGGTCGACCCGTGGAGCCGCGCTTGGTGGTGATCAGGATAGCACCGTTGGCGGCACGTGCGCCGTAGATGGCGGCGGAGGCATCCTTAAGTACCGATATAGACTCGATATCCTGCGGATTCAGTCGCGCCAAACCACCGGCGCGATCCGGAACGCCGTCAATAACGACCAGCGGACTGCTGTTACCCAGCGTATTCTGTCCCCGGATATTGATGGAGGCGTTGTCGTAGCCGGGTTCTCCGCTGTTCTGAATGACCACCACGCCGGGTAATCGTCCCGCGAGGGAAGCTCCCAGGTTTACGGAAGGTGATTCCTGAAGATCTCCGCCGTCAATTGCGACTACGGCGCCGGTCACGGTGGCCTTCTTCTGTTTACCGTATGCGACGACCACTACCTCGTCCAGTAGCTCACCGCTGGTAAGCCCGATGGAGATGATTTCATTGTCCCCTACCGGCACCTCGCGGGTGCCGTAGCCGGTATAGGAGATGATCAATGTTTCCTCGGGTCCGGCCTCAATGGCGTAACTACCATCTATATCCGTAACGGTACCTCTCGAGGTTCCTTTGACCAGGATACTTGCTCCGATTAGCGGATCCCCCGTGCCTTCGTCGGTGAGTGTCCCGGTAATGGTCTGTTGTTGGGCGGAGAGCGTGATGGTGAATATCAGGGCCAGGAACATAAGTCCCGTCCTCAGCTTAAAGTAGCTGTGCGTCATAATATACTAGTTGCATGATCGCCGGCTTTCAAGGTGGCCGGGTGTCACTGAGTTGATCGACTAAAAAATACGTGGACAGCAGAAACAGGTTTATCTACTGTCACCTTAGGCTCAAATATATATATCGTTGGTTGTTAAAGAAAACTTAAGGTAAAATTTTCTTTGTCAAAATGACAATTAAGGGGGGAAAGGCAGCGTTGATCCGAAATTTCAGGGATATAAATTACTCATCTAGGATTATCTCAGAATATTCAATCAACCACGATGGCTACTCGCCGATCCTGCTGTAAAGTGATAAACGGTACCGGCTCGAGAGAGGGTAGGGGACCCACCGGATTTACCGAATGACCGCCTGAGAGATGAGCTAAAAACAGCTGCAGTTCCAATAGAGCAAAGTGATGGCCGATACACAAGCGCGGCCCTCCGCCAAATGGTAGATAACTGAAGGAGGGCCGCTCCTTTATCCGGTCTTCGTGCATGCGTTCCGGAAGAAATTCGTCCGGACGCTCATAGTGGGAAGCCGATCGGTGAATACCGTATATGAAAATACCTACCGTCGTTCCGGCGGGGATCCTGAATCCGAAAACCTCGTCGTCGGTTTTTGCGATCCGGTCGGTGATCCAGGCCGGCGGATATAAACGCATGCTCTCCTTTATGACTTGGGTCAGGTAGGGCAGCCGGGCGACGTTGCCATAGCCCGCAGGCTCCCCGAGCTGCGTCAATTCCTCTCGCACCCGTTCGAGTTCGGAGGGGTGTTTTAAAAGTAACCAAACCGTCCAGGCCAACGCATTGGCACTCGTTTCGTAGCCCGCCGCGAATAGGATCAGTATCTCGTCAACCAATTGCTCGTCCGTCATGGGTTCGCCGGTATCCTCGTACCGGGTATCCAGCAGCATCTGCAACAGGTCGTCGTAGGTTCCCACGGGCCGTTCTCGGCGGCGCTGCACGTGCCGCAGCACCATTTTCCGGCTCTTCCGTGCCAGGGCCAGGTATCTTTCCTCTATACCCAGCCAGCGTAGTGGCTTTCGTAGGAAGGGGAGCCGGATCGGATTAATAATATAAGCCTGCAACCGGTCCAGAATCTCCTTGAACGTGGCGGTTTCGTCTTCCCCGAAGTCATCCGTGAATATGGCCCGGACGATGATCCGGTAGGCGGTGTTCCGAGTAAATTCAAACAAATCGGTGGTAGGTTCCTTACTCACCCGTTCAAATTCGCTGGCAATGACACGCTGCATTTCCGTGGCCAACTTTTCCAGCCGGTGCCGGTGAAAACCCGGTTGGATCAGGCGCCGTTGCCTAAGCCAGTCGTCTCCACTATTGGTGAGTAGACCGTAACCGAGGTACCGACCCATCTCCACTGTTTGTACTTCGCTCTTCTCGTAGTTGCGGTGATTGCGTTGCATGACGTGCTGAACCACCTCAGGGCTAACCGTAAAATGAGTCGTCCGCGATTTATCCACCGATAGGACGAAGTTATCCCCGTAGCGCCGCAGGTATTCCTGAAAGGTGGGTATTGGGCGGCGGGCCAGCCGCAGCAGGTTGCGCAGGACGGTTAACCGGGGGATTCGGGGGGGCGTACTGACGGTGTTTTTACTCAATAGAGATCAATTTACCGTTGACCACCACGTGGGTCAGCGTGTCGTCGGTTCCGTAGATGAGCAGGTCCACCGCTTCACCGTAGGTCACGGCGGTGCTCAGGTAGTTTTTCGGACCCAGTACCCGCAAATTCTCCGTTGGTGGCGGGCCCTGTAGGGATTGACGCAATCGAACGGCCGTGTATCCCTGCTGGTACAGATCCAGTGGATTCAACTGGCTGATGTCGGCTATGGAATGCTCGCCCGGATACACCTTTCCGGCCTCCACGCGCTGACCGTTCAGTGCCAGCCGGTCAAATGCGCCGAATGTCGACAGATCCCCCAGGTCACTCACGTAGCCGGAGGAGGTGAACTCGCGGTTCTGCGGGGGCAGGGTACGTTCGCTTGTACGGATGCCGATGTCCATCACGAATTCTCCCTCGGGTAGCGTGACGAGGGCATCCTGTAGGATGACGTTGTGCATACCGTTCGATTCATTCCGGGGAATGCGCTCGTAATCTTCGACCGTGTACTGTTCGTAACTTCCAGTAGCGATGCCGTGCAGGCCGGCAATCAGCCCCAGTAGGTTCAGTTTTCGGATCTCCTGTTTTTCCGAATCGCCAGCGTAGCCCCCGGATTCGATCAGTATGGTCCGGGTGCCCCATTTCTGCAGATTGTCACCAAATGCCCGCGGCTCGAAGTCGTCGTTGTATCGACCGACCTGTCCCGGTACGTACTGCTGCCAGATGGCATTCATCTGGGCAATCACCTGGGCGGCGTCTTCCCGCTTGGTACTCATCGTCTTATCCCAGTCGAAGGCAGGCGCGAGTATCGACAGCACCGCACCCCGCTCTGCCGGAAAGCCGACCGAATAGTAGGTGCTCTGGTCGTGCAGGTTGAAGCCCCAATCGGCATCTAGCCGGTCCCGCTCGCCCTTCAGAAACTGTGCTTCCGGGCTGGTGAGGTGCACGGCATCCCGGTTAAGGTCGATCCCTAGCGCGTTACGGCGCTGGTAGACTTCGGCACCGTCCGGATTCAACATCGGAAGGAAGGTCAGGCGTAGTTCGGATCGAATCGTTTGCCGCAGACTGTCCAACCCATCTCCGGATCCTTCCAGCCAGCTGAACAGATCGAAGAGGGCGGCTGTCGCCGTCGGCTCGTCACCGTGCATCTGCGACCACAGTAGCACGTCGGTTCCACCCTCGCCCCAGACGACCCGCCATAGCGGCCGACCTTCTACCGAATTCCCCGCGGTATCAACGGCAAAAGTGCCGGGAAGGCCCTGGATCAATGGCACGAGATCAGACTGCTTGAACCGGCGGGTAGTCAGTTCGTTGCGACGGTGCGTATCGAGTGATGCTTCCACCTCCGCGAGGGGAAAATCAGGAAACGTCAGTGTAGCAATCGGATCGGCCTGCGCGCAGCCCAGAAGCGAGAAGAAAAGTAGAACGAAAGGGGACGCGTAACGCAGGGGTAGGGTAGCGGGCATAAAAAAGGAAGGTTATTCTTCCAGCCTTAACAACTGAATGTTGCGAAAGTCGATAGGATGGCTTTCGGCCTGTAGTGCGATGTACCCTTCCGTAAGGATTTCACCGTCGCGGGCCAGCCATTCCTCGGCATCTTTCTCGATCCCGAATGACTGCCAACGCTCCGGGGTGTCGCCCCTGCCGATAAAGCCACCGCCGATTTGTGGTTGCTGAAAGCTTAGTACGGTATCCCCTTCGATGAGGAAGAGCATGGCCTCTCCGCCCAGTACGACTGCTTCCGCCGTGATCCAGTCGTCTCCTTCGTAGGTTTTCGAACTGGAATTGATGCAGTGCCGGTAATTTACCGTATCGCCCATGACGACCGCCGTCCCCGGCGTGCAGACGTTACCGGTTGTCCTCGGACCGTTACCCAATCCGCCGAGGAGTTGCAGTTCGATGGAGACGGGGAAGGCCTGACCGGGTTCGTTGCTGGCGGCCGACTGGGAGTGGAGCATGATGCCGCTGTTGCGCACGTTGCCTGGCGTTCCACCCGGTATTTGGTCACCTACGAAGCGGTAGTCGAAGCGGACCTTGTACCGGCTGAGTGGTTCTTGGTAGTACAGGTGGCCGTAAAGATTATCGAAACTGTCGTAATCGGCATAGCTGATGCGCAGCATGCTGTCCTCTACGCGAAAGGTGTTGCGTGGATTCTCCTTTAGAGGGTAACCGGCAATTTTAGCATCCCAACCGGTGAGATCCTTTCCGTTGAAGATCGTTTCCCATTGCTCTTCCGTGGCGGCGGATGCCTCCTCGGCGGGTGGGGCGTCGTCGCAGGCGGTAAGGAAGACAAACAGAAAAGTGAAAGGGAGTAGGTATCTCATGGTACGGAGTTGTGTTGTCTAATGGCTGGCGGCGGCGCGCAGGAGAAGAGTTGTGTAATACCGGTAAGGTAATTACCACCCATCATTCTTTGGCAAACCGATCGCGAACCATACCGTGGCACCGGAAGGTTATGCCCTATACGCACCTTCCCTCACCACCCGTTACCTAGTAAATGACCTGGCCTAAAATCTATTTCGTTCCTCTGCTGTGCTTTGTCGGTATTAGTGTTCTGTCGTCCTGCGGGAGGAGGTTTACGCCGCAAGATGCCCCAAAGGGTAATCCGCTGCTGGATTACCGGTACAGTTGCCGTCCCATCAATTCGGGACTTATAGCCTCCATGCTTCCTGAATTGGAGGAGCTATACGGCGAAAATCTGGCCGCTGACGCGTACCGGGGCCAACTCCTTGCGGCCTTGTCATTCTACCCCGATTTACGGGATATACCCATCCGTTTGATCCACCGAAAATTGCGGACCTCCATGGCGGCACGCCCGGTGGGATTCAGCTTAAATGGCGCTAACCGGTCCTACGCCATCTACGTCGATGACGTCCAGGATAAGGCGGCCGACTTCCGCAATTCTTCCTATGCCGCTCAGGTGGGCTGCTTCATTCACGAGCTGGGCCACATCGCCTACTACGTGAATCGGTCCAACTTCGGACTATTGGGTGACGGCGCAGCCTACGTGACTAACCAAAAATTCAAAAACGGTTACGAGCGCATTGCGGACCGGAATGCCATCATCCATGGTGGCGGTTACTATGTCTACCTCTACCGCACGTTCACGTTTGAGGAAGCCGAACTGCCCCCGGCTTATCTGGCTTTCAAGCGGCGTAACTATACGGATAATCAGCAATTACTGGCCCGCCACATCGAGTATTTGCGGGAAAATAGCGTGGAGACTTGCGCGGCTTTTCGGGAAGATTGATAGGTACTTAATCCTTTAGACAAGACGAATCCGTATCGCTGTATGTTAACTGCA
>JBASAV010000062.1:0-7392 GCA_049650785.1 Lewinella sp.
CGATCCGGGTGAAGTCCTCCAGGCGCAGCGGGACCTCGGCCTCGTTGGCGATCGCCAGCAGGTGCAGCACGGCGTTGGTGCTCCCACCAAGCACGGTTATCGTCACGATTGCGTTTTCGAAGGCCTCCCGGGTAAGGATGTCCAGAGGCTTAATATCCTTCTTGAGCAGATGGAGCATGTACTCCCCCACCCGGGCGGTATCGGCCCGCTTATCGGCGTGGTTGGCCGGAATGCTGCTGTTGTAGGGCAGGGCCATACCCATCGCCTCGATGGCCGAAGCCATCGTATTGGCGGTGTACATACCACCGCAGGCCCCCGATCCGGGGCAGGCGTGGCGAATTACATTGGCGTACTGTTCCTGATTTACTTCTCCGGTCCGGTATTTACCCAGCACTTCAAAGGCCGAGACGACGTCCAGTTTCTGATCCTCGTAGCATCCCGGGCTGATGGTACCGCCGTATACGACGATCCCGGGCCGGTTAAGACGGCAAAGGGCCATCATGGCACCTGGCATGTTTTTGTCGCACCCCACGACCGTGACAACACCATCGTACCACTGGGCGCCGGCCACCGTTTCGATACTATCGGCAATCACGTCACGGCTCGGCAGACTAAAGCGCATGCCGTCGGTGCCCATGCTCATGCCATCGCTGACGCCAATGGTATGGTAGATTAGACCCAGTAGCTCACTCTCTTTGTTAACTCCGGCCTTCACTTCTTCGGCCAGCCCGTTGAGATGCATGTTGCACGGATTACCTTCCCAACCGGTACTGACAATGCCGACCTGGGCCTTGTCCATATCGGCATCGGACAGGCCGATGCCATACAGCATGGCCCGGGCAGCGGGTTGCTCGGGGTTATTGGTAACGTTTCGACTATACTTGTTGAGCGGCTGGATCATACGGTAGTTCAGGGGGCGAAAATCAGGTTGCAAGATAAGGACTGCCATGCGCCCCACCCGAACCGGCTTTTGCCAGAACTACGACGTCCGCCCCGGATCAATATCGCTTCTTATCGAAGCGGAAGGTGGCCTGCAGGCCCAATTGGAAAGCGGTCAGTTTTCCTCTGACGTCCAGTGCCTCCCCGTCTAAGTCCGTGAACGTGAGTCCCGTAAAGTCCGTCACGGTATGACGAATAGCGGCTATCGGAGTTAGCGTGATCAGGTTACTAATGCCAAAATCAATACCGACACCAGCTCCCAGGGTAAAGGCGGTGCGGCCCGATCCATTTTCAATGGGTAGATCGGCCCAGTGCCGGGAAACGCCGGGGGAAAGCTGCAGATAAAATCCTTTTTCAAGCTGAGGTCCCTGCTTACCAAAGGTGGGACAATCGCAATCAGTGCCCAGGTCGAAAACGTAAATGTTAGTCTTGAACTGAAAGCCCGCTTCCCGCCATCCGGTATCGCCAGCTTGGGTGTAATACACGGTGGGCTGAAATTCGATACGGTTTTTCGGCAGACGGAACCAGTAGTTCAGCGCTATTTCGGGGCCATTACCATACATCAGATCGTTCTCGGCGTTGGGATCAACCCCGTCGCCGACGGCGCGTGCGTCATTGAAATTGTAGAAGCCTGTCACGCCGACCTGTCCGCAAACTACGGTGGTGAGGAAGAGGCAGCAAAGGAACAATGTCTGACGCATGGAGAGGTAGTTATGCGAGATTAACGAGGAGGGAGGGTAGCTAGTACATTGAGCTTGACGGGAATACGTCTTGCCTGCGCGCCGCCGCCCTTAACTTCTTCAAAACAACCGGCGAAGGCTAATTTTAGTTAACTTTGGCATAACCTAACCTCACCATTTGATTTCTCTGCTGTTTTCCAGCCTGCTCTCCCTGGGGCTCGATACCGTGCCCCCCGACGGTCCTTATCTCTTCTACGAAGACGATCAGGTTATCGCCAGATGGGTGGACACGGAATCCCGCACGGCGGATGAGCTAGTTTACGAACCAGGTAATCTAGACAAACTTCCAGCCTTCCCCTCCTTCCGCCCCGAGCTCGTCGACGTAAACCGGAAATTCAGGGAAATCACCGATGTCTACTACGATAGCGTCAGCCTGGTAGCCGCGCTGAGTGATATTCACGGACAGTTTGATACGGGACGAAAACTACTCGAGGCCAACGGCATAATCGACGATGAGCTGCACTGGACTTTCGGAGAAGGTCATCTGGTTATTGTAGGTGATATTTTCGACCGGGGGGATCAGGTGACCGAGTTGTTATGGTTGGTGCATAACCTGCAAATCGAAGCCGAAGAAGCGGGGGGAAAGGTCCACTTCCTCCTGGGTAACCACGAGACGCTGACGCTGGAGGGCGACGATCGATATCTTAACCCTAAGTACCGGACTACGGCCAGCCTGACCGGGAAATTTTACCGCGAGCTGTACGGACCGGATTCCTATCTCGGTCGTTGGCTGCGCAGTCTGCCACTCGTCGTCGAGATCAACAATACCGTATATATACACGGCGGGCTCAGCAAGCGGATGGTTCGGGAAGTGCGCAGTATAGCCCGCATTAATGAACTCTACCACAGCTACCTGATCGATGCCGACAACCTGTACGAGGTTACGCACGACAGTCACCGCCTTGAGCTCATCCACGGGGAAAACGGCCCGCTATGGTACCGGGGGTACTTTACCCGTGACGGCTTTGACGACCGGGATATGGATTACGTACTACGCAAGATCGGCGCGGATCGCATCGTTGTAGGTCACACCAGCTTTACGGCCATTCACGCGTATTTCGATAGCCGGCTGATCGCAGTTGACTCCAGTATCAAGTTCGGAAACGTCGGTGAGATTCTGATTGTCGACAATGGGGACTATTTTAGGGGAACGATCAGCGGCGAACGGATACCGCTGGTGGCTTCTACTAAGTAACATGCGTTTCACCCTATTCGTACTCTTTCTTCCCTTCTTCCTACCCGCTCAAATCTCGTTGTTTGACGAGCTATGTGTGGCCGGGGACACGGTGCTCGTGGAGGTAGAAACAGACTGGAAAAAGCTCCTGCGAAACAAGCACGAGAAAGCCTACCGGGATGCTACCTTCCTTATTGCCGGACAATCCTTTGAGGGTCGTATCCGCACCCGGGGCCACGCCCGCCTCTCCGCATGTCGCTTTCCCTCCCTTAAGGTCAAACTGAAGAAAAAGCCCCTCGTCAACGCCGGCTACAATGAACTGAACGATCTGAAATTCGTGCTACAGTGCAACAGTAGCCGATCCGGTCAGGCCTATCTCCGACGCGAGCGATTGCTGTATGACCTTTATGCGATTGTCAGTCCGTACAGCCATCGAACGCTACCGGTCAGGTGGGTGCTGCCGGATGGGGATACGCTGCAAGGATTTTTCATCGAGGCGGAAGAACAGCTTGAAGCGAGGTTAGACGCCGAGGTTTACAAAATTGAGCGGGTGAGTACCCGCTCCGTGGATCGAACGGCCTACCTGACGCTCTGCCTCTTTAATTACATGATCCTGAATACGGATTGGAACGTCTTCAATCTACACAACGTAGAATGCCTCCGCAGCCGGCAGGATGACCGCCTGATACCCGTTGCCTATGATTTTGACTACAGTGGACTGGTGGAGGCCCACTACGCCGTGCCGCGGGAAGACTTGCAGATGGAATCGATATATGAACCGCGGTTCCTAGGAAGGCACGTGACGCAGGAGGAACTGGCCGCCGTGGCTAAGCGCTTTCTAGAGCACCGCGATAGCTTATTGCAGCGCGTACACGACGATCACGAACTAGCCGATGCCTATCGCGAGCGGACCCTGGCACGTCTTCAGGATTTTTTTGACGAATTGCAGGACGCAGGGCGGCTGAGCAAACTAGCATCCAACTAACCCAGCATTTCTACTGACGAAAGGCGAATTCCACCACGTTGGCACCCATCTTAAGTGCTGCCGCGCGGATTTCGGGCGGGTCGTTATGCACGGACTCATCCTCCCATCCGTCCCCGAGGTCAGAAGAATAGGTATAAAAGCATACGAGCCGGTCTTCCCAAAACATACCGTAACCCTGTGGTGATTCGCCATCGTGCTCGTGGATTTTGGGTAACCCGCCCGGAAAATCGTAGGTCTGGTGGTAGATAGGGTGATCGAAGGGTAGCTCCACAAACTGGGCTTCCGGGAAGACTTGCTCCATCGCGACGCGGATGAAGGGATCCATGCCGTAGTTATCATCGATGTGGAGAAAGCCACCCCCGATCAGGTAATTGCGCAAGTTCTCCGCCTCCGAAGCGTTGAAGACCACGTTGCCGTGACCGGTCATATGAACCCACGGAAAATTAAATAATTCGGCACTACCAACGTCTACCGTACCGTAGTCCGGATCGAGATCGGTGCGTAACGTCTGGTTACAGAAGTTGGCCAGATTAGGAAGTGCGGTGGGGTTAGCGTACCAGTCGCCCCCGCCATTATACTTCAGCAGACCCAGGCGCAACCGGGCGGCTTCCGGCGCGGAGGAGCCAAGTAAGAACGGAAGGATGAGCAGCAGGCAGATGTATCGCATATCCGGTTAACGCGCGGTGGGCTGGAAGGGATTATTCACCACGCAAGCATTTCTAGCGTATGCACGGCAGTTATGGCCGCCGTTTCCGTACGGAGGCGGTGCGGGCCCAAACTTACCCAGGTAAAATCCTTTGTACGTGCCATTTCCGCCTCGGCGGGGCTGAATCCGCCTTCCGGACCGATCGCCACGACAACCGAACCGGTCGGGGCCGGTTGTCGCGCCAGCAATGGCGTCTCCCTACTCCCTAAATAGGCCAGGTACCGTTGATCACCCATCGCGGCTGGCAACAGGGTTTCCAGAGCGGCGGGTTCGGCCAGTTGGGGCATCCAGGCTTTGAGACTCTGTTTGGCGGCGGATTCGATTACGCGCTCCAGGCGGTCGGTACGCAAACGGGTACGTTCGCTGTGCTCCGTAAAGATGGGCTGGATCAGGTCAACGCCGATTTCGGTGGCCTTTTCCAGAATAAATTCAAACCGGTCAATGTTTTTGGTGGGCGCAACCCAGAGGGATAGGTGGTGGCTTGCCCTGCGTTCTTCCTGGCGCACCGGCTCCACCTCGAGCGTACAATTTCGCTTGGTGATGGCGGTGATTTTTCCGCGGTACCATCCCCCTTTCCCGTCTACCACGTCCAGTTCGTCGCCTTCCCGTTTACGAAGCACCCTCGCGGCGTGCTGGGCTTCACCGGCCCGCAATTCATGGTAACCCGAGACGATGTCGGGATCATAAAACAGCTGCAAATCAAAATCAATTAACGGCGACTACGCCGGCGATCTGAGGAAGACGGGTCTTGATGGCCTGTTCTACCCCTGCCTTCATTGTCATAGCGGTCATGGAGCAACCGTGACAGGCACCCAACCACTTAATCTCCACGATCTGCTTATCGCTGACGTTTACGACCTCGATATTGCCGCCGTCGATGGCCAGGTGGGGGCGCACTTCATCCAGGGCGGCGTCCACGCGGGTAATCAAACTGCTTCTTTCCTCCGGGGTCATGTATTGTGATTTAGGAACAAATGTAAACAACACAGCCCTAGGTATGGGTTGCATCTTCCGCCAGGATAACCCGGTATCCCACCCCACGAAGCGTGATTATCCGAAGGCTGTCTTCGCCCTCCAGGTATTTTCTCAGCTTGCGGATATAAACATCCAGGTTGCGGGAATGAAAAAATCCGTCATCGCCCCACAGCGCCAAGAGAATATCGCGCCGCTCGATTTGTGGTTGGTGGCGGTGCTGCAAGAGGTAGCGGAGCAGTTGGGCTTCCCGGTGACTCAGAGACAACGACCTACCCCTTCCGCAGAGGCTCATTTCCAGGTAGTCGAAGGTCAGGCTTCCGAGCGTCCAGGTATTTTCTGTTGGGCGCCGGAGCGCGGGAGAATCGTTCTTTCCTGAACGCATGCTGACCAGGTTCCGCATTCGCACCAGTAGCTCCTCCATACTGAAGGGTTTACGGATGTAATCGTTGCCCCCGGCTTCAAAACCGGCGACCACGTCCTTAGCCTGTATCCGGGCGGTCAGGTAGAGAATGGGCAGGTCCGGATGTTTCGCCCGCAGGTCCTTCCCGATCGCAAGTCCACTTCTGCCGGGTAGCTGGACATCAAGCACGGCTATGCTGTAATCACCCGCCGCACCGAGCGCACCGCCGGCAGCTCTCTCGGACGTAAACCAGTCGACGGTACATTCCCTACTTTCCAGGCTTTCTTTGACGATGCGCCCCAAAACTTGCTCGTCTTCCAGGTACAGCACCGTCATCGTCCAGGTATTTGGAGAATAAACGAAGTTCCACCTGCGTCGCTAGTTCCAACACGCACGGTACCGCCGTGTAACTCGGCTACCTGGCGTACGAGACTCAGTCCCAAACCGTGGCCCTTAACGGAGTGACCCGCACGCTCGTCGGCGATGCGGTAGAAGCGTTCGAAAATTCGTTCTCTTTCGCCCGGGGCGATACCCCGGCCGTTATCTTCTACAATGCACCGGATACCCTCTTGCCTAAAAGCCAATGTCAGGCGTACTTCCGGAGGGTGACCGCCGTACTTAATGGCATTGTCTAACAAATTCGTCAGGGCCAGTTTAAACTCATGGGCAAATACTGACGTCGGAGCCGAATGGCCTTGGACAACCAGGTCCAGACTATCTGCCGGTAGCCCGTATTGCAGAGCGAGTCCGCTCCACACGTGCTCGCAAGCGGCGATGACGTCGATCTGCTCACGGGGAACGGTAGTAGTGGTGCTATCGATCCTAAGCGTTCCTATGGCGTAATCGGCCAGCCGGTCTAACCGTTCCAACTCCTGGCGGCTAAGGTTGATATAGTCGCGCCTTCGGTCGGGATGGGCATCCACCCCGAAACGGTCCAGCGCTTCCAGGGCTACACTCACGGCGGCAATCGGTGTCTTTAATTCGTGGGACAAATTAGCCAGCAAAGCCTCGCGGTCGGCCAGCTGACGCCGGTGTTCCCGCAGGCTTCGGTAAGCACTGTAGCCGGCGAAGGCGAGAGCGGCGAGTAAAAGACAGGAAAAAAGCAATTCTACACCTAAGCTGCGTAGCAGGGTGCCTCGGTAGTCCGACATGGCGATCACCGGTTGTTCGGCCTCGTCACCCACGGAAAGTAGGCTGGCCTGCCGACGTACGACTACGGCATCCTGCTCCCTGGCATGTTGTGTTGAATCAAACTGCCTGAGCTCAACTCCGTAGATGCCCCCCAGACTATCCAGGTACAGTGGTGCATCCCGGGTATTAAACGACAGGTAACGAGTCATCCCGGTAAAGGGATTTTTGGTCAGGCCCGCTTCATCAAAAAGACTATCCTTCTTATCAAAAAAACGTACCGACACCTGCACGTCATCATTTTCGTCTCCGTCTTCATTGAAGTAGTTTTCGGATGACGATAAG
>JBASAV010000063.1:0-5176 GCA_049650785.1 Lewinella sp.
GTATACAGGTTTCCGAAGCCTGCGATGATGGTTCGATTCCATCCGAGACCACCGCTGAATCCCCGATCGCCTCTGGCGGTCGGGGATTTCTGTTTTCTGTTCGTGATCTAAACTCGATCCTGGGGAAATCGGGGCTCATTGGTCGCAGCCTAATCCACCTCTCCCCCTGCATACTCCCGAAGGTCACGTTCCGCCGTCGTCACGGTTTCTTCCATCAAGTTGGCCATTCGCAGTCGCTCTTCCCACAAATTATGATCGTAGTTCACTAGTGGCAGGAGACCGTCGAAGAGCGTGACCAGGGTTCGAAGATAAACGCCGCCTCCTTCAAAAACGACTTCAGAATTTACTACGTACTCCTCCAACAAGGGCTCCCGCCAAACCACTTCAATGTTACCGTCCGTCACGGCGACCTCCATCAGCCATTGTATTTTATAGGGTGCCGACGACCAGCGATCACCGGTAAAAATGAGCCGCTTCCGGTCTTGCGCGTAGGTGTAGCGGCTGGTCACCCGGAGTAACATCTGTCCTGCCTCCTCGTCAAAAAAGGCCTGATCTTGATGGTAGGTTAATCCGGCCAGTACCAACCACCGCCGGACAAGCTGCCAATTTTCTTTTTTACTATCTCCGGTGGAGAGCTTGGTGACGAGATTAAATCGCCCGTCAACGTCGGTCGGCATTTCAGGATAGCCTCGCTGTTTGCCAGCCGCGATTCGAAGCCGGTCAACCTGCCGCTGAAATTCCGTCAGATTGATCTTACCCTCGTCCATCTGCTGTTGGAGTAAGGCCATCTCTACCGCTTTATTTTGGGCGGAAATTCCCAGAGATAAGAAAGCGGCTAATAGAAGTAGAAAGGGTTTCATGGTTAATATTTTATCTAACCTAGTACCTTATCTCGACTCTTCTGCATACGCAACCCAACCCTAATGTTTCATTAATCCACTTTTATGTTTCCGGTAACATTACTGCACCAAAACGAGCAGCCCGTAGGTCAGTAAAAAGGCAAAGGCGGGGGCAATGCCCCAGATCGTAAAGAAGCGTTTTACGGTTGGATTACTGAAGGTTGCCGACCAGCCGTGCTTGCTCACACTCAACGCGATAAAGGCCGCCCCGTTGAGCTGGACGAGCGAGGTCGGTATTCCCTTCACTACCGATGCCAGCAGCAAAAGGGTGGCGACCAGCGTGGCGATGATCGCTGCATAGAAGGGGGTTACGGCAACAATCCCCTTACCGGTCGTTTCGGTAACGGTGTGCCCAAGAAGCGAACTACCAATGGCGAAACAAGGCGCGACCACCAGTACGGAAAGGATGATGATTGGCAGAAAGTCTCCGGCCGATGCCAGACCTACCTCATTAGCCGTCAGTGAGGCAATCGGGGCAGCCGCGTTGGCAACGTTGTTAGCGCCGATCGAGAACGCGACGTATAGCGATGCAAAGATCAGTAGCGCCTTTAACCCGGTGTGCTTGCGCAGCCGTCCGTAATCGATGGTCGGCAGCTGACTCCGCATGGTCGGTACGACGTACCTCGCAAGCCCCAACATGATCAAGAATGAAATAATGGGCAGTATGGCCCAGGTCGGGATGATCTCATAGAACAG
Source organism: Lewinella sp. (assembly GCA_049650785.1). Taxonomy (GTDB): domain Bacteria; phylum Bacteroidota; class Bacteroidia; order Chitinophagales; family Saprospiraceae; genus Neolewinella. The sequence goes on from JBASAV010000063.1 coordinate 1,596, forward strand.
CGTGTGCGTATTCAATCCATCCAGGGCATAAGCGGCTCCCGCGATGGACATTACCGTACTCTGGCTGGTCGATTGGGGGACGCCGATGAGATTCGATGCCAGCAGGGTGAGACCGATCGACAATAGGATCAGGGAGGTATTCAGTGGGGTAAAAAATACCTGCTCCAGGATCCCGTTGCCCAGGGTCAGGGAAACCTCCTTACCGGCGAGTAATGCTCCGATCAGGACCATGATGCCAAACAGACCGGGCACCATGGTCCGTTTGATTACATCGGCGCCGTAAGCCGCCGAAAAGGCCGGTGCGGTGCCGCTCCCCCCCATGTTTATCGCCACAAACATGGCCAATAGGATGGGAATGGTTAATACGTGAAAAGCGTCTGACATGTATATAGATGGATGTGTTGTCGTGTGTTGTGTAAATAGTGTCCTCCCCTCCCGTCGTACTACAGGTGCACGTACCGGAAGGTAATACCGAAGGTAGCGGGATCACCAAGCACCGCGGCGTAGTGACCACTATTGCCACCGGCTGGTAGTAGTTGCTCAAAATATTGGGTACCGGTCAAGTTCCGGGCCCATACGAAGGCCGTCAGGCCAGCCGGCATCCGAAAGCCCAGGCGGGCGTTCACCAGCGCGTAACCGTCAATGTTCAGGTACGAAGACGGCGTAGGGCTGGAGGAGAAGCCGGTGCGGGCGTAGGTGTCGGCAGTAGCAAACCACTCCCCTTCCCAGGAGAGCAGTTTACCGGTCCGGAAGTATTCCGTTGACAAATTGCCAGTCCACTTCGATATTCCCGGTAAGCGCTCACCGGAGATATCCTTCAGCGATTCCCCACCGGTTTCTTCCAGGGGCACGGGAGCGTTGGGAAACGACACGTAGCGGCCGTCCAAATAACTCACCGAGGCGGAGGTGCGGAAATGCCGGCTGGTTTCCAGCGTGCCTTCCAGTTCGGCACCGGCGACACCTACTTTGTCCGCGTTGGCCAAATAGCCGCGGGTGACACCCAGTTGTTCCGACTGCACGTTTGTCTGGTAGTCATCGATGGCCGTGTAGAAGGCGGTAAAATTGAGGGTGGAGGCACGGCCGGGCTCCGACTTCAGACCTACCTCAAAGTGGTTTACGCGCTCCGGCCGGACGATAGCCAGATCCAGCAGCGGGAAATCCTGCTCGGCCGGGATGCCGCCGAGATTTAATCCGACCGGCTTAACGGCGTGGGCGTAGTTGCCGTAGATGCGCAGGTTGGACAGTACCGTGTACTTCAGATTCATCTGACCCGACAGGTTGAAGTTATCGATGCGCGCACTGAACTGCTGCGGACGAAAGACGCGCCGCTGCAGCGCCTGTAGTTCCGGATCGGCGGTAGCGAGCCCCCCGTATACGGACTGCCGGAAGTCCACTTTCTTATCATCGTAGTTCAGACGTAGCCCCGGAGTAAGGGTCACCCGTTCCGAAATTTCCCAGCTCAGCTGACTGAATAGCGCCGAACTAAGGTTATTGAAGGCGGGATAGGTTTCCTGCGTCAGGCCGTCCAGCAGGCCGGGAGTCTGCCAGAGCGGGTTTTCGCTATCCTGGACAAAGCGCCACTGATCGGGGCCGGCTTCCAGTATATGCGCCCCCTCGGGCTTGAGTGTCTGGTAGAAAGCAAACAGGCCGACCACGCCGGTGAGTGACGGACGAATGGTGCCCGAGTACCGCATTTCCTGCGACCACTGATTGTGAATAGAGGGTGCCTGGGAGCGGGCGATGGCCGACAGCCCGGTGAAGTCGCGGTCGTTAGAGGAGTCCCAGTTCCACCAGCGCCACGCCGAAATGGAGGTAAACTCCCCCGCGCCGACTTTCCGGGTGGCGGTTAGGGAGGCCCCGGCCATATCCTGGTTGGAACGCCAGGGGGTATCGTGATTGATGATCCGGTCAAAGGGATCGCTGGAAGGTAGCTCGTAGTCAAGATCTGCAATGATAGCAGGGAACTGTCGGTAAGCGGCGCGCAGTGTGGGCACTGTACCGGCGTACACCTGGGCGTAGCCATCGGGGCGCTGGCGGGTGTAGTCAGCGGCCAGCAGTATGGCGGTACTCGGGTCAGGCTCGTAGAGTAACTGGCCCCGTACGCCTTGGTTAGCTAGCGTATTTATGTACCTCTCCGTGCGCTGGTTATACAGCGTGCCTTCCCGACTGGTACCGGTGAAGGAAAGCCGGGCCGCCAGCTTATTGGTCACCAGGGGCCCCGAGAAGGAACCTTTGGTTTGTACGAAGCCATAATTGCCGAAAGACTGCTCCAGCGTTGCCGAGGGCGCCATGGTAGGCTTCCGCGTAACGATGTTGAAGCTACCCGCGGTTGAGTTTTTACCGAATAGCGTTCCCTGGGGTCCGCGTAGCACCTCGATCTGCCGGACGTCAATGAAGTCCAGCGAACTGGCGGCGGGGCGGGCATAGTACACGCCGTCGACGTAGAAACCTACCCCGGGATCGATACCGTCGTTGGTCAGGCCGAAGGTCGAGCCCAAACCCCGTACGTTGAGCGTGGTATTGCGGGGGTTGGAAGAGTAAAGTTGTACCGAGGGCACCATTTCCTTGACGCGATTCACGTTGAAGGTGACGGCATTGTCAAGCTCCTTCGCGCCCAGTACCGTAACGGGAATGGGGGCCGTCTGGGCGGATTCTCCGGCGCGGCGGGCCGTAACGACCACTTCGTCGAGCGAGGCACCGTCCGCAACGAGCAATACGGTCAACTCGTCACCGCCGGCGGTCAGAATGCGGTCCACATATCCGATGTAGGATACCTGAATGGCTACCGGTAAGGGCCCCGGATACGGCAGCGTGAACCGACCATCCAAATCAGTCGTGGTTCCGATGGTGGTACCGGTGATCAGCACCGTGGCTCCGAGTAGCGGTTCGTTGGAGAGGCTGTCACCTATCCAACCGGTAAGTACCGACTGACCGGTCACGGCCATAGACACACTGAAGACCAGGGCGAGTAATAATGTTTTCATAGTGATGCGGGGTTAATGCCTATATAGCCTACCTGATTAGTAGGATTAATACAAAGGTAGTTCTCCCATTATTCCTATAGAATAGGTAGGAGTAAATAATTTAAAAAAATTATTCCCGCATCTTGCGTTCCCGTTCCAGGATACTGGCCAATGTAGCGCCCTTCAGCCTGGCAACGGTGGCGTTGCGAATCTCCAGGGCTACCTGACGTATGCCGCAGGTCTCTTCATCGATGCATTCCTCACATGGTTCGTAGTAATCGTGCGTTACGCAGGGCAGCAACGCGATCGCCCCGTCGAAGAGCCGGACGACCTGGGCCAGATCGATTTCCTCGGGACTCCCGTTGAGTGAATACCCTCCGTACTTCCCCTTCTTGCTCTTGAGTATCCGGGCATTTTTTAGCTCGGTCAGTATCGCTTCCAGAAATTTCAGCGGGATGTGACGGTCCTCCGCGATGCGGCTGACAGATATAGGCTGGTCTTCTTCGTACCGGGCCAGGTACACCAGTGCGTTGATTGCGTACTTCGATTTCTTGGAGAGCAAATTGGCTGCGTTTTGTCCCGTTGGCGCTACCACATGTCTTACGAGAAGCAACAGGA
>JBASAV010000064.1:0-6553 GCA_049650785.1 Lewinella sp.
CCACCGAAGCCAGCAACGGCAAGCTGTATCGCCTCACCGGGAACGGGCCGGTCGTCATCCACGACAGCCTGCACCGCCCGGTCTATCACCTGCAGGCGGATATCGACGACGATGGGCAGCCGGAAATCGTGGTGTGTGAGTACGGCAATTACTCGGGCGTACTCTCCTTGCTGGACCCGGACGGGCGGGGCGGCTATACCTACCGCCGGCTGCTGGGAACGGCGGGCGCCATCCGCGTCGTCGCCGATGACCTCAACGCAGACGGCCTGACGGACCTGATCGTCTTGCACGCCCAGGGCGATGAGGGCATTGACGTGCTTTACCAGGGGACCGACCAGTCTTTTGCGCGAGAAACCCTGCTCCGCTTTCCCGCCGTATGGGGAACGAGTTGGTTTGAACTGGTGGACATGGACGGTGACGGCGACCGCGACATCGTCACCGCCCACGGGGACAACGCGGACTACAGCAACATCATCAAACCCTACCACGGCGTACGTATATATACCAACGACGGGGAAAACAGCTTTACGGAAACCTTCTTCCAGCCCCTGCCCGGTGCTACCCGCGTAGCCGCCCGGGATTTTGACGGGGACGGGGATATCGATCTGGCCGTTGCGTGTAACTTCGCCGACTACCTCCGGCAGCCCGAAGCCTCCTTCGTCTACCTGGACCAAGTCACTCCCAGTCCGGCGATCGCCTTCCGGCCGTCGACCACGCCCGTAGCGCTGGAGGGGCGATGGCTAATTCTCGAAGCCGGCGATTACGATAATGACGGCGATGAAGATATCGCGCTGGGATCCTTCACGCTGAATCCGGCCCCCGTGCCGGACAGCCTTGCCCAACGCTGGCGGGATAGCCGGACCGATGTACTGCTGCTGGAAAATACGTTCCGACCGGCCCGGTAAGCGGCGGCGCCCCCTATCTTACCCGAAAGTCATCGACATGCGCTACCTGATCCCGATCCTGCTTCTCCTGGGCTGCACCACTACGGAACCGCCCGCCACCGAGCCGGCGGGTGCAAGTACGACGGGTCCACAATACTCCCTCGGCCAGTGGTCCTTCAACCGGGCCCTTTTCGACGGAGAAATGGACAACTTCGATTTCGTAGCCACCGCCGGCGAGATGGGTTTCGCCGGGGTGGAGCTGGTTAACCAGTTTTTTGCCGACCGGGCTACCGACCAGGCTTTTCTGGATAGCCTCCGAATGGCGGCCGATGACGCAGAGGTGGCCCTTACCATGCTCCTGATCGACGGCGCCGGCGATCTCGCCGCTCCCGACCGCGCGAAGCGGGATTCCGCCGTGACCCGCCACCTGGAATGGGTGGCCGCGGCCGAGCGACTCGGCATCTCCGATCTGCGGGTCAACGCCCACGGCAACGGCAGCTACGAGGAAGTGCTGGAGGCCGCCACCGATGGCATAGGTCGGCTCGCGGAGGCCGCCCGGGCAAGCGGTGTACGTATCCTGATTGAGAATCACGGCGGCTGGAGCAGTAACGGCGCCTGGCTCTCTACCCTGCTCGAACGCCTGGCTCCGGCCGGCGTGGGGGCGGTGGCCGACTTTGACAATTGGTGCTACCAACGCGATAACGGGGAGCTCTGGGGCGGCAACTGCACGGGCCGCTACAATCGCTACGAAGGCATGCAGGAGTTGATGCCCTACGCCGGGGGCGTGAGTGTCAAGGCTTTCGACTTTACGGCCGACGGCCAGGAGCCGGATATGGACTTCGCCACGTTATTCGACATCATCCGCGGTTCCGGCTACGACGGTTACCTGGGCATCGAATACGAAGGCGACGGTCTGCCCGCCCGGGAAGGCATCGAAAAGACCCGTGCCCTGGCCGAGCAGAGCTGGCCACGGACTGCGGTGATCAGTGACGCCGCCCGTGAACGCATTGACGCTACGCTGCGTGGCTTTGTCGAAGGGGGAGACATCGCCGGAGCGTCCGCCCTGGTGTACGAAAAGGGCGAAGAAGTATACTTCGGTGCCTTCGGGGCGGCGGATCAGAAGGCGGGTATCCCGATGAGCCGCCATACCATCGCGCAGATCTACTCCATGACGAAGCCCATCACCGGCGTTGCCCTGATGCAGCTTTATGAGCAGGGCAAGTTCAAACTGGACGACCCCCTGGCGGATCACCTACCCGAATTCGCGCACGTACAGGTATATGCGGGCGGCGGCGGCGCAGGAGAAATGCAGACCCGGGCGCCGGAACGTCCAATAACGGTACGGGACATTACCCGGCACACCGCAGGCTTCTACAACGGTGAGGAGCTGCCCGGACTACAGGAGGCCTACGCCGAAGCGGACGTGCGCAGCTACGAGAATACGCTGTCGGAGATGGGAACCAAACTGGGTCAGCTTCCCCTCCTCTTCGATCCCGGCAGCCAGTGGCACTACGGGCTCTCCGTAGACGTTCAGGCGCTACTGGTGGAGCGACTCTCCGGTCAGCCCTTCGATGAGTACCTCCGCGAGCACGTGCTCGGTCCGCTGGGCATGGATGATACCCGCTACTTCGTACCCGAGGCGGACCGCGACCGGCTTTCCGGTGCGTACTCACGCGATGAAGACGGAACGCTTTCCCAGCTCCCCAACGACGATGCCCACGAATTCAATATCCAGGAGTGGGCGCTTACCCCCGGCGGTTTCGGCCTGACCTCGACCCTGGACGACTACATGACCTTCGCGCGCATGCTCCTCAACGAAGGGTCAATCGACGGTACGACCGTCCTGCAGCCGGAAACCGTCCGGCTGATGCGCACCAATCAACTCGCCGACGAGGTGACCGAACGGCTTTGGTTGCCCAGTAAGGGCCAGGTCGGCTTCGGTATTGACTTCGCCGTTCGGCAACGCCCGCCAGCCAGCGCGGAGGAAAATCCGGGGGCCGTCGGGGAATTCTTTTGGGACGGAGCGGCGAGCACCCTGTTTTGGGTGGATCCGGCCAATGAGTTGGCAGCGGTTCTTTTCGTTCAACTGTTTCCTTACGACCAGATCGGTCTGCACCACGATTTTCGGCGGGCGGTCTATGGCCCTTTCCGTGAAATATCGGCTGATTAGCGTGACGCTATAAACTAACGGACTCACTGACCTTCCGGTACCGTTCGCCGCAGCCTTCGATACAGAAGAAGGATATCTCCAGCGTTTCCCCCTGCAACGTGAAGGGCAAGGGGCGTGCTCCTTCGCAATCCGGCGTCAACGTGCCGTTGGTGCCGGAATAGCTGCCTGCGGTTTCCTGCTCAGCCGGAATGGCGGGCACGCAAAAATTCTTGTTGGAAAGGAAAGTTCCGTCCGGGCGAAAGACAAGGACCTTATCGGATGAAACGGGTTGGTACTGCCCCGAGCCATCACCCGGGTCCGCGTATGTCTCCCGGAGTTCCCAGGTGCCGACCAAATCCGGGGAGGCAGTCGCCGAAGGGTTGGTGCAGCTTAGGTACGATAGCAGGCTTAGCCCGCCAAGAAGAATTAGGAGACGCATCGTTCGAATTTTGCAGAAGACGTTACGCCGTGGTGAATCGTTGGCCAGCGCGATGAATAGACGGACTGGATAGAGGACGAACCTTGCCACTCGCCCCGACATACATCAAGAAACCCGCACCATGAAACAACTACGCTACGACAACTACGGTGGAATTGATGAGATGTACCTCGCCGAGGTCGACAAACCCGAGCCGGGTCCGGAAGAAATTCTGATCGAGGTCAAGGCAGCCGGTATCAACCCCGTAGACTGGAAAATTCGCAATGCCCACATGAAGATGGTGGATGGCCACGAATGGCCACGCCGTATGGGCTTGGAGTTTGCCGGCATCATTCGGCAGGTCGGTGATCAGGTTACCAACTTCGAGCCCGGTGAGGAAGTGTTCGGAGCGGTGAGTCTAAAGATACTTGGCGCCATGTCCGACTTTATTGTCGTGACGCCGGACCAGATACACGCCAAGCCACCATCCATGAGTATGAGCGAGGCGGGCGGGCTTCCCCTCATTGGAGCAACTGCCTACCAGGCCCTCCACGAGAAGGTGGATATGCGCGGCGTTGACGTGCTGATTAACGGAGGCAGCGGCGGAGTCGGAAATTCGGCCATCCAGCTAGCTCGTATGGATAACGCCAACGTCACGGCCGTTGCCGGTCCCCACCATCAGGATATCATGCGGGAGCTCGGTGCTAACCGGACGGTCAATTATGAGACGACCGACGTGAAGTCGGAAGAGCACCGCTACGACATCATCCTCGACGCCTCCGGTACCCTACCCTGGTCGGAGGCCAAATCTTTGTTGAAGAAACACGGTACTTACCTCAATTTACAGCCTGGTCTGACCAGCTTCGTATCCAGCTTTGTCAATAACAAACTGAGCGATAAGAAGCATGTCCCTATGCTGACGGACATCACCCACCACAGCCTGCACAAACTATACGACTTGGTGGAGGAGCATGGCTTTAAGGTCAAGATTGGCCGGGAATTTGCCCTGATGGAGTACAAAAAAGCCTTCACCGAACTGGAGAACGGTGAAGGCCCGGCGGGTAAGTGTGTCTTCCTGCCCTAGGGGGACGAGGAGCTCAGTACCCGATATCTACTGTACGTAAGCCACCTGTTTGACGGCACGTACGATCTTTTCCGCGTTCGGGAGGAACTCCTCGACGAAGCTGGCGGCATAGCCCAGGTTGACATCGGCGGAGTTGACGCGAATGACGGGAGCATCCAGGTAGTCGAAGGCCGATTTTTGAATTTCGTAGGCGATCTCGGAACTGATACCGGCGAAGGGCCAGCTCTCGTCGATCACGACACACCGGTTGGTCTTCTTGACGGACTCAACGATGGTCTTCCGGTCCAGGGGCCGGATGGTGCGTATATCGATAACCTCGGCACTGATGCCTTCGCCTTCCAGGATCTTGGCGGCCTCCATGGTCGGCAGCATCATTTTGTTGTAGCTGACCAGGGTCACGTCGGTACCTTCCCGCCGGACGGCAGCTTTGCCGATTTCCACCAGGTATTCTCCCTCGGGTACTTCGCCTTCGTAACCGTATAGCAGCTCTGACTCCATTACGCAAACGGGGTCCGGGTCACGGATGGCACTTTTGAGTAATCCCTTGGCGTCGGCGGGGTCGGTACACGAGACCACTTTAAGGCCGGGGGTATTCGCCATCCAGCTTTCGAAGCTCTGGCTGTGCTGCTGGGCAAGCTGACCGGCGCTACCGCTGGGGCCGCGGAAGACGATGGGACAAGAAAACTGACCGGCGGACTGACTCAGGGTTTTCGCCGCGTTATTGACGATCTGGTCGAAGGCCAGGACCGCGAAATTCCAGGTCATGAATTCCACGATCGGTTTCAATCCGTTCATGGCTGCGCCGACACCGATACCGGCAAACCCGAGTTCAGCGATGGGGGTATCGATGACGCGCTCGGGACCGAACTCGTCTAACATACCCTTACTGACTTTGTAAGCACCATTATACTGAGCGACTTCTTCGCCCATCAGGAAAACGGTGTCATCGCGACGCATTTCTTCAATCATTGCTTCGCGCAGGGCGTCTCGGAGGGCTAATTTTCTGGCCATATTCGGTTTTAGTTTGCTAGCTAACCACCCGGGGGTGGGGCGGGCAAAAGTACGCTACAGCGGCTAATTGCCCTAATAGGTTCAACCCGCTCCCCTACCAATGGGTTGTTCACAATGATTCGATTTATGAGTTCCAGGTCACCCACTCCCCTATTGACAGGTGGCACTCGACATACTACCTCTACCATGAAGCAGTTCAAGCGTCCCGCTACCCTTCTCACCGCAGTCAGCCTGCTTTGTCTTACCTCCTGTAACCGGGGCTACGGCTGTCCGGGCACCAACTTTTCCGTCGAAGAGCTTGTTTCCGCCCTAGTTGCGCTGCTCTTCTAGCGCACGCTAATGCCCCCAAGCCAAACCGAATGAACTGGACCCCGATTGACCGTATACACGACATCGAGGCGATAATCGAGCGTAGCCACCGCGTTCCCTGCCTGATCCTCAAGCACAGTACGACCTGCCCCATTAGCAGCCTGGCGAAACACCGCCTCGAAAAGCAGTGGGATTTCGACGATTCAGCCATAGAGCCCTGTTACCTGGATCTACTCCGCCACCGCGACATCAGCAACCACATTGCTTCGACCTTTGGCGTCCGTCACGAGTCACCCCAGATTCTCCTGATCAAAGACGGTAAGAGCATCCACGATGCCAGTCATCTGGATATTCGGGTTGATGAGCTACGCCAGCCCCTCTGATGAAACCTGAGCTTTTTTTAACGGACGACGGCAGCCATAGTCTGCGGTCCGCCCACTTTCCCGACGCCACCTACCACAGCACGCACGGTGCCATCAACGAGAGCCGGCATATTTTCCTGGAAGCTGGTTTACGCCGCTATTTCGAGAACGGGCTACAGCAGATTCGTATCCTGGAAATGGGGTTCGGCACCGGTCTGAATGCGTTGTTGACCCTGACTAGCCTACGCGACTATCCGGGCGTCACTATTTTCTACGATACCTACGAGAAGTTTCCCATCGACCTCCACCAGGCGGACAGCCTGAACTATCCGGAGG
>JBASAV010000065.1:0-1914 GCA_049650785.1 Lewinella sp.
AGGTTGCCGCCAACCCGCGCGGCCGCTGTCCGAATTGCGGTGCCGACCTGGTGCTACCCGGCCAGCTGGAGGATGCCGAGCCAAGCGGTGTCAATGCAACCATCGAGGAGATCATCAAGACGGGAGGCCACGATCCAAGGCTGGCCCGGCGCGGCCCTAACCTCTGGAACATTCGCCAGGGAAGCGCCACCATCCAGATTGCCTACCATGAAGAAAGCGGCCTGGTTACCGGGGATGCTTACCTGTGTCAACTACCGGAGGTGCCATCCCCGGAACTTTTTGCCTATCTGTTGAGGGAGAACGCCCGGCCCGGCCAACTGAGCTTTTCCACTTATGGGCGGGACATCATTCTTTCGCTGCTTATTTACGACCGGTACCTGACCGTCGATACGGCGCTGCCGCGCTTTGAGCACTTATTCGAACAGGCCGATGCCTACGATAACATACTGGTAGAAAGCTACGGGGCCGGCTGGTAGCCGCGCTAGTTGAAGAACTGGTCGTACCCCGATTCCGAGCCCGAACCGCCCTGACGCGTCTGGGGGTCGGGCCGGCGCGTGAGATCTTCCAGGTCCAGGTTATCCTTTCCCTCCGTAGTGTGGGACTTATCGTCGAGGTCAAATTCGATGTGTCCCTCACTCAGGAGAAGATCACTTTTCTTTTCCCATTCTTCCAGCATCCGCAAGCCCTCATCGGCAAATACCCCGTTCTGCAGGTCGACACTCGCCATGAAGTCGTTACTCAATTCCATCATGCGCTCCATCTCGCCGACCTTATTGGCGACGTCCTGCGCGATAGCTTCCATAGCCTGATCGAACATGGCGCGTTGGTCGGGGTCGCCGTTGATCACACTCATGGCGGATTTCATGGCGCCGTGACTGGCACGGATGGCTTTGCGTTCCTGAATGCGGAGGTCTACCTGATCCCGGGTATCCTCAAGGAGCACTTCGCTATTCTGGTGCATGCGGTTGAGCACCCGGTTGAGAACCTCCATCTTCTTCAGCAGAACCTGGTACTTCTCGTTGCTTTCCCGCAGGCGCGCCGCCCGGCGGCTGCTGAGGATCATTTGTTGGTTCTTACCCTTCTCCTTAGCCAGCGATGCGAGCTTGAGTTGCTTCTTCACCTCCGTCTCGTTGGTCTCCATCAGGGTGGTGAGGTGACGCATCTGTCCGCGGATCTTCCCGATCTGTTTGCGCATCTCCTGGAGGTTACGCTCCAGTTCTTCCACGTAGCTCTTCAATAAACCGATGGGGTCGATATTGACGAATAGCCCCGTGAATTTCCGCATGGCACTCTTGTAGAGATATCCACAAAGGGGTCGCGTCCGCGGGTCGGCAATGGCGAAGACTATTGCCAGTAGGGCAAGTCCGGCCACTACTAATCCGAGCGTGGTAGACAGAAAGGGAATGATCACCCCCCAGAAGGTGGTAAACAGAAAACCTAAGCCGGCCAGCAGGGCCACCAGAAAAACCAGGCCGGTGACGCCCTCGGGGCGTTGCCAGAAAGATTTACCGGTGGAAGTGTCTGGTGGCGTCATTCAGTAGGTAGATTAGGAAAGAACGCGACGGATATTCTCGACGTCCTTACGGATCGTGTTGGTAATGACTTCCAGGGCTTCGTCGAAACCCTTCTGGTTCTCTTCGGCTTTGGTCCGCGCGGCGTTGATCTGGCTGTCGGAGGCTTCGATCTGCGATTTGGCGGCCTCGATCTGTTCCTGCAGTTGCTGCACCTTGGCTTCCCAGTTGGCGATCTTCTTTTTCAATTCGCCGGTCTGCTTAGCCTTCCCTTCTACGTTGTCGACGAGGTGCTTTTCCAGGCTGCGCATGAATTGCCCTTTCTCGTCCTGTAAAACCTCCGCGTAGTAGTTGGCGGTCTTGATGAGTTTCTCCTGAGTGAGACCAACGGACGAGCGGGTGA
>JBASAV010000066.1:0-8641 GCA_049650785.1 Lewinella sp.
CGCCAATACGCCCGCTGCGGACATGGACGGGGCCGTGCCCTTACCGGAGCGCCGCCGACGAAACAAGATGCTCAATATCCTGAGCGAGAAGAAGCGCCGCGCCTTTTACGAGCGACACCGGGGAGATATACGGCCGGTCCTACTGGAGAAAGGCAGGGAAGAGGGCGTCCTCCACGGATTCACCGATAATTACATCAAGGTCGAATTCCCGGCCGAGGATAGTTGGGTCAATCATTTGGTGGAGCTGGAGCTGAACCCCGAGGCTCCGATCAACGGGAAAGGTAACGGCATGACGATTGGAGCCCGGGTCCTCGAGCACAAGTACCCGGTCTGATCCGAAGTAGGTAGGGGGAGGGGTATCAACACACATATGCTACGAAAATTATTTCTCACCACCGCATCCCTGTTCCTGGTCTGGCAGAGCTGGAAATTTGCCGGCCAGCTTTACGGCTTTCGGAACGGCTCCCTTCCTGAAATCATCCTGGTGGCTTGGGTATTCAACCTGTTCGTCACCGGCATCTTTGCCTTTGCCGGGTTCGCGCACCCCACGGAGCGGCTCCTCCCCGACAGTTACTACCACGTTAGCAAGCCGGGGTTGCTGCGCAGGTGGTACCACCTACTAAGAGTGGATTGGTTTCGAAGGGCACTACTCGCCACGCTCTGGCGCGGAAAAGACCAGGGGAAACGCTACTTCAACGGCCGCCGGGACGGTGTGGCGAATCTGCGGATGCAGTCCATGAAATCAGAATTTGGCCACCTCCTCCCGTTCATCCTCCTGAGTCTTTATGCCGGATACCTGGCCTACCGATCGGCGTATTTACTCGGTGCCGCCATCTTTTTCATTAATGTGATCGGCAATTTGTACCCTGTCCTCCTGCAGCGGTACCATCGCATGCGTTTACAGCGGCTTTTCATCCTGCGCGCCGGCGCCCTTTGACTTCCGGCTAATCCTTGATACCTTCATGGACAAGGTCATCAGGTCGGATTATGAGAAATTGGTTGCTGCTGCTGTGCTGTAGTTTTCTTAGCCCCGTGCTTTCCCGAGCACAGGATGCTAGCGAACTGATCGGTCAGGCCATAGCGGCCGTCGGTGGTCACGATGCGCTCTATCGTCTGCGTGACGTGCAGTACACCTACCATCGCGGTGACCACGTCAGCCTGGAGCGCTACATCTTCGACGGGGAAATCAGCTACGGCCGTGACCGGACGGAGGATGGCCCCGTCCGCGAACAGTACTACAACGGGCGATCGATCACGGTACTCATCGACGGGCAGATCATCCGGGATACGACGGAGATCAAAACGGCCTTCTTCAATCGTAAGACGAATTTTTACTGGCTCACGATGGTACAAAAGCTCGATGATCCGGGTGTCATTGCCACTCACGCCGGCGAGCGCACCGTAGAAGGCATCCCCTATCAATTGGTCGAAGTGACCTTCGAAGACGGCGTGGGAGTGGCCAAGGATCGCTATCTACTCTACATCAACCCCGTCACTCACCTGATCGACCAGTTCCTCTTCACCGTCGCGGCCATAAAGAAAATGACCCCCACACTGATGAAGTACACCTATGGTGTCTTCGAGGAAGGTGTTCGCTTTCCCGTCATCAGCCAGAGTCACCCCGCCCTGGACTGGGAGGGCACTCTGGACCCGGAAGGTAGCTGGAGTATGCGCTATCGCGATGGCTTCCGATTTGACAATGACTTTACGGCGGAGACTATTCGGCAGTGAGGTTAGTTATCGGTTATTGGCTGTGGGTTATTTATACGCCAGATTCACCTTGTCCGCCTCCACGATCCGGAACATGTCCTCGCGAAAATCGGAATAGTACTCCGGGGATACCATGTCCTTCTTCAGTAGCATGCTGCGGTATATCTGCAGACCGTTTTCGGTGGGAGTGAACTCGATGGCGTAGTCAATGAAGTCATTGCTTACTTTGATACTCTCGGGCACCTCGACCAGTTGCTTGCCTTCGGGATTGGTTACCTCCAGCGTCTGCTCGTAGTACTCGGCCTGGAAGGTTTGCCACAGGTCGATGGGAAGCTTGCGTTCTTCGGTGGTGGTATAGGGCAGCGATTCCATGCGATCGCTCAGGATCAGCGGGCAAATGAGCATACCGCCGATCTTATTCCCGGGGTCCGATACGCGGTATTCGCTGTGGTAGGAAACCTGGTTGCTGCTGAGGTCATCCAGGTCGTCGCCGAATTCGAGGTCGGTCAGTTCGATCCGTGGATAGCCTCCGCTGATGGCTTCCTGCATGTAGCGGTAGCGGTTATCCTTGCTCTCGTTGCGGTACTGGTGACGGTAGGTGGAAGCTACCGAGTTGACCTGCCGATTATCAAGGGCGAAAACGAGGTCGTTGCCCTCGAAAGTAACCTTGCCTTTCCGGATAGTCGCATTGACTCCGCGGGAGGGCGGGTTGATCCGCCCGGCGGTACCGTCAAAGGTTCCTCCCCGGCGTGGAATGGCTACGGCGAAGGCGTTATTGACCGACCAGTCGCCGGTACCGAAGGGTAGATTCTCGTCGGTCAGCTCGACGTAGTATTGGTCCCCATCCAACTCGACACGGGCTATACAGTGATTGAAACCGATACCCGGCAGCGAGAGGTTCTGGACGCTGCGGTCGCGGGTATTGATCAGGACGAGGTTGGCATCGATGCCGCGCACGTCACACATCGCTACGAAGAGGGAGCTGACGTCCTTACAGTCGCCCTGACGGGTAGCCAGCGTCTTGGCGGCGCTCTGCGGTATGTAGTTGGACTGCAGAAAGGGAACCGAAATGTAGCGGATGTTTCCGGCGACAAACTCGTAGATGCGCTGCACCTCCTCCCGCTTGGTCATCTTGTCGGGTGCGTCGGCGAACAGGTCAGCAACGGCCTCGCGCACGGTTTCGTCCACGCGGACTTTGGCGTACGTCAGCTCGCTGTACCAGCGGGCGATGAATTCCCAGTTCTCGATATTGGATACCCGTACGGTGGTCAGAATATCGTCGAAGTCCGGCGTCACGGCTTCTGCGTGCAGACCGGCCTGGTCCTTCAATTGCCATACGTAGAGGTCCTTACCATCAACCCGGGAGCGCTCGGGTTGGAGATCGGTGTGTTCCATGCCGGTGATCTTCGCGTTGAATTTCATGTCGGCGGGAACCAGCAGGCTGTAGGTCGACTGCCCGCTAGCCAATCCCAGGCTGAGGGGGTGCTCATTCCAGAACTTGCCGCTGAGCCGGCCGTACTTGTAATCCTGCACCCGGTATACCAGGTGAACGGCGCCGCCGGCCTGCAGGCGATCGAAGACGACATCGGCCCCGGAGCGCGAGGCGTCGTGGCGGGTACCGTCGGGATCGAGCACCTCTACTTTCTCCACGCTCCCCTGCTGGCTGCCGTAGATCGGTATGGTGTACTCCTTCCAGAAGTCTACCCCTTCCGGATTCAGCACCTTGACCAGCAGGCTGGTGCGCGTTTCGTTGGCGCCACCTTCGTGCACGATCTGCTGCACGTCGTAGGCCAGGATCACACTGTGGTCGTCCGGGTACTCCTCCGCGTCTTTAGAATTGGCGTATAACGCGTAGTAGTCCGTTTCGGGTAGCGCGGCAAAGGCGGAGGCAGCCTCACTGCGGAGGTTACGCAGGGCATCGCGGCTACTGTAATCGTAGGGGTTGAGCGACAACGCCTTGGTGTAGGCGGTTTCGGCCCGCTCCTTGTCGCCGGCTTCGGAGTAGATGTCGGCCTGGCTGCTGTGCAGCGATCCGCTGTAGGGGGCAATGGCCAGGGCCTTATCGAGCATCTGCTGGCTCTGACGGTAATTGCCGAGCAAGTAGTACAGGCGGCTGAGGCGGGAGTAGGTATTAACGGATACCGGATCGTGCTCCAGCATGACGTTGAACAACTCGAGCACCTCGGCCGGCTTGCCCGCCTTGAACTGCAGTTGGATGAGCTCTTCCACGACATTCTCGCGGTAGTGGTTCTTCAGATACTTTTCCAGGGTCTTAATGGCGTCCTTGGGCCGCTGCCGGACACCCGACTGGATATTGGCCAGTCCGATGGCGATATCGTCGCTGGCGGGGTATTTCCGGTAGGCCGCTTCGATCAGGGTGCGTACTTTTTCCGCTTCGGACCGTCCACCAGCCAGTGCCAGTTCGTGGCCCAGCGTGGTTTCAGTCTCGCCGTACTTGGCCTTATAGGTAGCCATTAGCTCTTCGTAGAGGGGCCAGTCTTCCAGGTTCTGGGCCTCCTGCATGCGTTTATTGAGCGACAGCTGGTAGTCCGGGGCATCTACGAGCAGACGCTGCTCCAGCTCGGAGGCTCCGGTCTCATCGTCCATGGTGCGCAGCAGGGGGATCAACTGACTCACGATGTGGTTATTGCCGGGGTACCGGTCCAGTGCTTCACTGAGGATAGCCTTAGCTTCCACGTGGTGACCGTTGAGGAAGTAGTACTGCGCGTAAGACAGGTAGTCGATGTAATTAGCCGTACCGGAAGCGATCAGGGGTTTGAAGTAGGCCACGGTGGGGTTATCGTACACCTTGATCTGCTCCCCGCTCTGCTTTTCGTAGGGTTGCTGGTCTTTGGAATAGGTCAACCCGGGAATCAACCTGCCCGACTCATCCGTAATGCGCAGCATGAAATTAGACCCGGTATGGGTAGTGGCACCCACCTGGACCAGAATCCGGTTGTAGCCCTGGTCGAGTTCCGCGGCAAAACGATAGGTGTCGAGATGATTGTCACGCTCGTGAAATTCGGAGAAGACCAGCCGGTCGTTCACCCAAACCTTGACCGAGCCACTGCTGCCGAGCCGGAACACCACTTCCTGCTGGCTACCGCTACGGGCAAAAGTCTGTGCGTAGACCACCGAGTTGGTGGTATTCATGTGGTTGCCGAAGTGAAGCCAGCCGTGGCGGTCGAGTTGCTCCACCGGAAACCAGCTGACGGGGACGCCAAGCTTACTGGTAAAATTGGCGTTCGCCTCGGGCTCCCCGAGAACACCGAAATCCCGGTCGAATCCGCTTTCGGAGATATTCTCGAAGGGCCCGGTGATCGACCAGGTATCGACCGCGCCGATCCGGCTGAAGTACTCCCGCGACTTCTTGAGGTTATCGGACAGGTAATAGTGCTCTCCGAGCGCATAGTAGGCCAGGGGGCTCAGACGGGAGTAGGTGTTCTGGGTTTGTCGCTCCGTGAAGGCGAGCTGCTGCTCCCCCATTTCGCTGTGCCCGGCGGACCACACCGCATCGAGGTAAGCGTTGCGTCGGCTTTCGTTCTTTTCCAGATCGGCGAAGCGAATGAAGGCCTGCGTGGCGGCGGGACCGTTATGGAGCATCATCTCGGCAAAGGAGAGGGCGATGGCCGCATCACCGCTGGCCATTCCGTCCAGATTGCCGGCGAAGTAATCGCGGGCTTCCCGGACCTGGTTATTGGCCAGGAGATCGTAGCCGGTCTGTAGTGGATTGAGTTGGGCGTAGAGGCACTGGCTACTGGTGAGTAGCAGTAGCATAACAGCGGAAAAGAATCTCATGTCAGTGGGGTGAGTGGAGCGCGCCGCGACTGGCGCTAATGTTAGGACAAGTCAGTAAATGATTGTCTCTCCAACTCTCCCGATCCGTCGATTAGCGTGATCCGGCCCGGATTTAACGGGTCTAGCGCTCGAGGGAAATGTCGTAGCGCGACACGGTACGGATATTGATTCCGTAGGTAGTGTCGGACTCGGTTACGTCTACGGTGGCACCGAGGTCGACGGAGAGGCCTCGCTCGAAACTGTTGAGAACGAGCGGCTGCTTCTCCTGGAAGTAACCCGTCTCGTTGTAGTGTTGTAATCCGGAAACGTACAGGGTATCCTGGCTGAAGGACCAGGTTCCAGATCCCATGCCCGAACGCTGGGTGACCTGTTGCTCCTCGGGGGTAGTGACCGTCAGGGTAAAATCACCGGTCGATTGCCAACGGCCGTTGTCCAAGAAGATCATCTGTAGGTCACTGTCGCTGATCCGGCTCTGCCCCTGATCATTGACCGCCTCTCCGGCGAAGGTCCCGGAGAGTTGGTAGGCATTATCGAATGCCAGTATTTGCCACGTACCGATGAAATCGGCTTCGGTAAGGAAATCGTCTTCCCCCTTATCTTGGCAGGCAGAAAGCAGTAGTAGTAGGGTAGCTAAAGCGAGTAGCGGTCTGGACATGCACACGGGTTTTATCTCCGCGGCGTCACGGCCGCTGAGCTAATGGGGGTTGTCCATGTGTTCTAGGCGTGTTTCAAATCGGGTCGTCGTCAACCGCGAGTTGTAACATCAGCTATAAAAACCGGGCCGTCAACGCAATGTTTGCAAACGTTGACGGCCCGGCTAAAATTTTCTAAGCGGTAAGCTCCTCGCGGATCTTGTTCAGAGCGCTACCGGCGGTTACCCAGCCGATCTGGGCCTGGTTGTAGGTATGCGCTACTTCAAAGGTGTCCTGGGTGCCATCGGCGTGGTCGAGTACGATGGTCAGGTTCCGGTCGGGCGCCATACTGGCAAAGTCGGAAATGCTGACCTTGTCGTCCTGGCGGATCTTGTCGTAGTCCTCCGTGTTAACGAAGGTGAGGGCCAACATGCCCTGCTTCTTCAGGTTGGTCTCGTGGATACGGGCGAAGCTCTTTACCAGTACGGCGTGTACGCCGAGCCAGCGGGGTTCCATCGCGGCATGCTCACGGCTGGATCCCTCTCCGTAGTTTTCTTCCCCGACGACGATCTGGCCGATGCCGTTATCGCGGTAGGTCAGCGCACTCTCGGGCACGGGGTGGTAGTCGTTCGTGACGTAGTTGATCACCTCGTTGGTCTTCTCATTGTAGGCGTTTATAGCACCGATGAGGCAGTTCTGCGAGATGTTCTCCAGGTGACCCCGGTAGGTCAGCCACGGGCCGGCCATCGAGATGTGGTCGGTGGTACACTTGCCTTTTGCCTTGATGAGCACGCGCATATCGTTAACCTGCTCGGGCTTGATCGGCTTGAAGGGATCGAGAAGCTGCAGGCGGTCGCTTTCGGGATTCACCGTTACTTCGATGCCACTGCCGTCTTCGGCGGGGTCCTGGTAGCCGGCATCCTCTACGGCGAAGCCGTTAGGTGGCAATTCTACGCCGGTGGGCGGGTCGAGCTTCACTTCCTCACCCTGCTCATTGGTCAGGGTGTCGGTCAGTGGATTGAACTTCATACTGCCGCTGATGGCCATGGCGGTCACGATCTCCGGACTGGCCACGAAGCCGCGGGTCTGCGGGTTACCGTCGTTCCGCTTGGCGAAGTTGCGGTTAAAGCTGGTGATGATGGAGTTGGCACGGTTGGGATCGTCGGTGTGACGGGCCCACTGGCCGATACAGGGTCCGCAGGCATTGGCCAACACGACGCCACCGATGTCTTCGAAACTGTCGAGGATGCCGTCGCGCTGCACGGTGAAGCGGATCTGCTCCGAGCCCGGGGTAATGGTAAACTCGCTCTTTACTTTCAGACCCTTCTGCTTGGCCTGCCGGGCAAGGCTGGCGGCGCGGTCCAGGTCCTCGTAGCTGGAGTTGGTGCAGCTACCGATCAGACCGACCTCCAGTACGGGGGGGAACTCGAACTTATCCACCGCGGCGGCAAACTGGCTGATGGGGAAAGCACGGTCCGGCGTGTAGGGTCCGTTAATGTGCGGCTCCAGTGTACTCAGATCGATCTCGATGACGCGGTCGAAGTACTGCTCGGGGTTAGCGTAACATTCGTCGTCACCGGTCAGGTGCTCGGCGACCTTATCGGCCAGCTCGGCAACCTCGGTGCGGTCGGTAGCCCGGAGGTAACGAGACATGGCCTCGTCGTAGCCGAACGTACTCGTGGTGGCGCCGATCTCGGCACCCATATTACAGATGGTGCCCTTGCCGGTACAGCTGAGGTTACGGGCACCTTCGCCGAAGTATTCGACGATGGCTCCGGTACCACCTTTAACGGTCAGGATGCCGGCCACTTTCAGGATCACGTCTTTGGAGCTGGTCCAGCCGCTCAACTTACCGGTCAGCTTGACGCCGATCACTTTGGGCATCTTCAATTCCCAGGGCATGCCGGCCATCACGTCGACGGCGTCAGCTCCCCCTACCCCGATGGCGACCATACCGAGGCCACCCGCGTTGGGGGTGTGACTATCGGTACCGATCATCATACCGCCGGGGAAGGCGTAGTTCTCGAGGACGATCTGGTGGATGATCCCCGCTCCCGGTTTCCAGAAACCGATACCGTACTTGTCGGAAACGGTGGAGAGAAAGTTGTACACTTCCTTGTTTTCGTCGTTGGCGCGTGCCAGGTCCTCGTCGGCACCCTCTTCGGCCAGGATGAGGTGGTCACAGTGAACGGTGGAGGGAACGGCGACTTTATCGCGGCCGGCCATCATGAACTGCAATAGTGCCATCTGAGCAGTGGCATCCTGCATGGCGACCCGGTCGGGCTGAAAGAATACGTAATCCTTTCCGCGCCGGTGCTCTTTAAAGGGGCTGTCCGGGTGCAGGTGGGTATACAGGATCTTCTCGGTCAGCGTTAGCGGCTTGCCCAATTTTTCGCGTGCCTCGGCGATTTTTCCGGGCAGGTCGTCATACACTTTCTTGATCAGATCAATATCAAATGCCATAGTCAGCTGTAGTTTTTAGGTTCGACTTCGTCTTTTGC
>JBASAV010000067.1:0-2331 GCA_049650785.1 Lewinella sp.
CTATTTAGTAGCTCCATCTGCAGCGTGACCCCAGCCTCTTCCGCCAGCTTGACCATCGGGCGCAGTCCCTGGGCACAATTGATCATGCCATCGTAGTCGCTCATGCCCCGCCGGTTGCCGCTCATGACGATGACGCTCGGAATACCGTGGTCGGCCGCATCGCGGATCACTTTGGTGTACTGCTCCTGAAGCTTCTGGTGAAGCTCCGGGTTGTTCCAGCCCTCGCTGATGCTGAAATCGCCAGGGGTACCCATGGCGCAGGTCATCCCGTATTCCTTGAGGACGGGCCATTGATCTACGGTGGTCAGTTCGATACTTTTCAATCCGATATCCTGACCCCGCTCGGCGAGTTCTTCCAGGGGCATGCCCTGGTAGCACCAAAGGCAGGTACTGTGATTGGTGGTGGCAGCCCCCACGGTTTTGGTAGCAGCATCGGTGGCGGCCATGGCATTTCCTAGACTGAGGGTACCCAGTCCGAGGGCGGTGTTTTTAAGGGCGGATCGGCGGTTCATAGAGATTTTTGCATGATGATAAGCGACGGTCAAGATACGGAAAATACGGTCGATGGATGGGCGTATCGTTCGCGCTCCGAAGAAATCAACCGGCAAGACAGAAAAACCTTGCTATATTAGTAACAGCCTATCCCCGAACCGTATAGAGAGTTATCCAAAATCCCCGTAAGGGGACGGACAGAGCTATTGTTATCAAACACACCACACATGACAACGCATCACGTACGCTACCTTTTAGTATTCTGTTTCGGGCTAATTCTTGCCGGCTGTGAACCGATCGAGAAGCCACAACCCCTCAGTTGCGACTACGATATACCACAGTTAGAATATAGCCATGCGGAAGATTGCGAACCCGAACTCGTGTGGCTCAGAGATCTGAACCAGCCCGCGGCGGGCAGTCTGCCCGAATTGCCGCTTGAATGTGAAAATGGTAACGAGTTTGGCCGAGTCGTTGAAGTGCCGGTATCCGCTTCGTCGGGTCGCTTCATCCTGCACGTTTATAACGGGACCCGCGGCTATGTGAACGCCCAGGTATTTGGCGCGCAGGGTTGTGAGAAGGACTTCGAACCGCTGACGAAGTGCGTGGCTGATGCGCGGGTCGGATTTAAGATCTACGTGGATGCATCGAAGTCATTCGACCGCTATTTCGTCCGGATCGACCTGTCCGCTTCCGCACCCGGCGAACCCTACAAGCCATATGAGGCCAGCGAAGGGAACTTCGTGGCGCTATCCGCTTACGACGGGAAGGAACCCGGCTATGCGAATAGAATGAGCTACAACACCAAGGAGAATAAGGTAGACGGCCAGGAGGTCATTCCGCCCCCCTCCCTACCCGTAAGTTGCAGCGGGACCACCTTCCACCGGCTGATCTTCAGCAGTTGTTCCTCTAAAGAAGACCTGGCGGCCTGGGCCGAGGAGGTTGGGCTCCCCGTAAGTGAAAGTTACCAGGGAAAGGATGGAGCCGTCGTGGCCGCGACCGTGCCGGACGGCATGTCATTGCAGACCATTGGTGGCTCCGCCCCCCAGAAGCGCCCCAGCCAGGATACTACGGGAACTTCCGTAGAGCCTGACTACATCATCAATTTATTCAACCCTGACGATCCCGACAATTTCACTGGCAGCCTGGAGCCAACTGGCAATCCTAAGGACGAGCAGATTCGGAATTGCGTGGCTTTCAAACCACAGGGGAGAAGCTCGGAGGATGAGGACCAGGTGATCGTTACCATCATAGACAGCGGCGTAGACTACTCTGCGGTAAACCGCCGCCTTTGGGATCCTACCGTTTATAGACAGCGGTTAACTACCCCCTTCATGAGAACCGGCACTTTGGGCTATGACTTCATCGAGAATGACTACGAGCCAAACGATGCTGTACCTCACGGCACCTTCGTTTCGGGAGCGGTGATCGGTGGTTACCGCGGGCACGCACCGCTCACGACCGTGCACTTCAAAATCTTTGGCGAACAGAATGCCGCCTCCTATTTTGGGGCACTGGTGGCCCTGCGGGAGGCCATCACGATCAAAAGCGACGTGGTGAATATGAGCTGGGGCTTCTATTCCAAAGACACCCCGCGGGCACTTCAGTGTCTGGTTGAACAGGCAAAGAGCCAGGGGATCGTCCTGGTGACCAGTGCGGGTAATGAAGGTGATCCCATCAATAGCGGGGGCATCCACCAGTGGCCGGCGTCCTTTGCCGCGACCTATCCGGAGGCAGTGGTATCGGTAGCTTCCTACAACTTCGAAAACGGAGAGATCAAAGAAGACGATATCCGATTACTTTCCTTCTCCAATTACGGGGAGCCCGATGTTGCCGTTGCCG
>JBASAV010000068.1:0-5307 GCA_049650785.1 Lewinella sp.
CTGGAGCGTACAGGCCCCGAGAACGTAGCCGTCCTGACCCGCCATCCTTCCGCCGACTCCACGGATAACTACCGCTCCAAAGATCTGGAGGTGCGTATCGGCGACTACGGTAAGCCCGCCGAACTCGAACGGGCATTTGCGGGCATTGAGGTGCTCTATTTCGTTTCCTCCAGCGACGTCGAGAATCGCCTCACCCAGCATAAGCAGGTAGTAGAAGCAGCCAAGAAAGCCGGCGTAGGGCATATCCTCTATACCAGCAGCGTCCGCAAGACCGAAGGACCTGACACGGTGTTGCATCCCATCGTCAGTGCCCATAAGCAAACGGAGGACTGGATCAAGAACTCGGGTATGGACTACACCATCCTGCGCCACAATCTCTACGCCGAGGTGGCTCCCCTCTTCATGGGTAAACGTAAACAACTACTGCAGTCTAACACCATCTACCTGCCCGCGAAAGACGGACGTGTAGCTATGGCCCCACGCGAGGATTTGGCGGAGGCGGCGGCGATTATCCTGGCCGATCTGGCCTCTTACCGCAACCGGACACTGGAATTTAACGGCAGCGAGCGCGTCACCTTCACCGAGGTCGCGGACATGCTCGGTAGTATCCTCGACGAAAACATCCGGTACGTTTCCCCCGAGCGCGAGGCCTTTCGTAAAACCATGCAGGGCCACGGCGTACCCGACGACGCGATCTGGATGACCGACGTCTTCAGTACCGGCATCGCGGAGGGCGAATTCGCCGGCACGACGGAAGATCTGGAACAGGTACTCGGCCGGAAAACGCGATCATTGCGTGACTTCTTCCGCGAAACCTACGCCTGACCGCCACCAAAACTCCTACCCATGCGACCCGACATCGATACCCAGCCCACCGATTCACCGGACGAGGCCTTTCAGAACGATACGCTGCGCCCGATCCTGAAGCAGCTACACGACCGTCTGGTAGCCGTGATGAAGCATTACCTCGAGAAGCGAAAGGTCCGTTTAGCATCCGTGCCGGTGGCCCAGCGCTTTGAGAAAGTGAAGGAACTGGTGACCCGGGATAACCGCCTGCGCGGCTTACTATTTGGCATGACCATCGGCCACTTCGACGAGCGTGAAATGGCCTACTACCTCGACAACGAAAGCAGCATCAACCGTCGGATAACCAACCTGCTGGTGGAACGACTGCGCGGCGCCCTCTGACCGAATGGATTTGGGCGGCGGAGCGCAGGATAAAAACGGCAAATCGGGGTAAATTACGTTATGCTTTATTACCGGTTGCTATTCTGTCTGTACGTGTGCGGTGGTGTACTTAGCGGTCTGGCCGCCCAGGCCGAACCGTACGTCTCCCTCGATCCGTCGGACCCCATTGCCTTTACCGGCGACCGCATCGTGTACGCCGGCGACACCATTGTGCTGGGTCCGCGGGCCTTCTTAATTGACGGGCGATTTACCGAGACGGAAGTCGAAAATGAACCCTTCGTCTTCCATTCCGTGAGGGCAGCGACCGCCGCTCTAACCCACGGGACCGAAGGCGAACCCATGGTGCTGTATCTGGCCCCCTACGTCTACTGGATCGACGATCCGGACGATCCCGCCATACGTTTGCCGGAGCCGGGCAGCAATACCCCGTACGGACTGGAAATCAAGTGCGAATGGCTGCGGTTCGAGGGATTGAGCAAGGACCCCCGCAACGTTGTCCTGGCCAGTAACCGGGGACAAACCATCGGCGCGAAGGGCAACTTTACGATGTTCCGTTTCGACGGCGAGGGCACGTCGGCCGAGAACGTGACGTTCGGCAATTATTGCAACGTCGACCTGGAATTCCCCTTACTTCCTGCGCTCCGCCGCAAAAAAAGAGCAGAAGCGATCGTGCAGGCGCAGCTCATCCACTGTAACGGGGATAAGATCGTAGCCCGGAACGTCCGCTTCATCAGCCGACTGAACCTGTGCCCATTCGTAGGTGGTCAACGGACGCTCTTCGACCGCTGCCATTTCGAATCCACGGACGATGCCCTGGCGGGAAGTGCGGTTTACAAAAACAGCACCTTCGTATTTTTCAGTTCCAAGCCCTGGTACCACACGCGGGGCACGGGTGCGGTACTGCTGAATTGCGACATCACCTCCTACACCGGTGGGGAACAGTATTTCACGAAGGCAAACGGGCAACTCACGGTAGTGGATACTCGCTTCACCTCCAGTTCGATGAATGGGGTGAATTGGCGGGAAGCCCCCCCGGCGGCCACTAAAAATTACCAGTTTAATGTCTACTGGAACGGTGACCCGCTCACCATTGGGGAGCACAATCCGGAAAACACCGTTCACTTAGGCGGCAAAGGGGTCCTGGATGCTTACCGGATAGATGCCGCTGATTCGGTGGTTTACAACACCTACAATCTGCTGCGCGGGGATGACAACTGGGACCCGGACCGACTGGAACCCCTGATTCGGCGCCTGGAAGCCGAGCGCGACCGGCCACTGGATGATTTGCCGGTTCAGCTATCTATCCAGGCCGGTCAAACGGAGCTGGAAACCGATCTCGATAGTACCGATCTGAGCACGGTCTTTCTGCGATTTGGCAATTACCCCACCGAGGCGCAAGCGGTACGCTGGTCCGTATCCGGTAGCCTGGCCAGCCTGGTAGAAATAGTACCTACGAAAGACGGACAGTCCTGCCGCATTTACCCCCGCAACCAAACCGATGATCCGGCACTGGTGGTGGTGACCGCAACGGCTGCTTCCGGCCTGGAGGCAGCGGTGGAACTTCTGATCAAACCGAAGATCCTGCCGGCCCCTGCTTTCACTTCGGCTCCTCGCGTGTCTATCACCGACAGCGGGACCGTACGGTTGATGTACGAATTGGATAACGCCGCTTACCGGGATGCCTCGGCCGTCAACTGGTACCGCTGTCCTTCCCCATCGTGCGAGGAAGCTATCCAGGTAGCCGTCAGCCGTCTGGACGGCCCCCTCCGGAATTACCAGCTATCGGCCGGTGACGTCGGCTACTACTTGCTGGCCGAAGTGATCCCCCGGCATGAGCGGAGTGAACCTGGCAAACCCAGGTACCGCTTGCTACCCGACCCGGTTGCGGAGGAGCAGGTAACATCGATGTCCCCGAATGTAACGGCGGATTTTCGTCATTCCGCCGTGCTTGATCAGCCCTTGATAATCCCGGGTTTCTGGCGATTTGCACCACTGACCGTACCGGACATGAAGGAGCCGGTCGGAGCGGGGGATGCCTGGACGTACGGCGAAGGAAGCGGCGGATCGGCGGGACAAACCGGACTGCTGCAAACGGGCCGGACCGCCTCCCTGAGCTATACGCCGGTGGGGGAAGAACACGGAGATATGCGCGTTTCCCTTTCCCTATCGCCCCATAAAGCCGCCGGACAGGGCTTCAGCGTGGCTCCCCTGTATATGGACGTACTGGTGAAGTACGACGCCGTCGACCGTACCGGCGTTGGCGTCCGGATCATGCGGGGCACTCGCTTCGGCAATGCCGTGGAATGTTATCTGGTGGAATATGTTGGTGGCAGTAAGACGCCGTTAACCGATCCGGTAATTATCAGCGCTTTCCGATCGCCTTTTCACTTGGATCTGGAGGTACGGGGGAGTGAACTATCGGTGAGCGGCCATACCTCCGCCGACTACGACGCAGATGATTATCCACCGGAAGTAGAGCAGGCCCTTGAGCTACGGGCGCACATCAAGCCTACCATTGCCGGTGGGTTCGGCGTAGAATACAATGGCGGATCGACGACGATGATCAACCGGGTGCAGCTGCAATACGACTGACCGCAAGGGGCCGGTTTGGCCGGCTGGCCGCCGTTTAAGGTTCGTGACTACGGCAATTTAAGCCGGCCGGCGGGGTTATGATCGGTGAAAATCCATCCAACCGCCCATACTTCCGATATGAGAACCCTGATTACCTGCACCCTCGCCTTATCCTTCCTGCTGTTTACCGGCCATTCCCTGACCGCCCAGTGTAACTTTTCGGCTTATCAGGAATACAGTGAATCTAAAATGCCGGAAGGCCATAGACTGATCAAGAGCTTCAATCTGGATGGTAAAGACGGCGATAAAAAACAGGTGGAGGTAAAACTCAACTTACGCAAGGACACCAACTACCACTTCCAGATGGCCACCGGCTCCGACGGAGGGGCGGAGGGCGTAGTGGCCGCCGTCATGAATAACAAGAATAACGAGGTTGCTTCCTCCTACAACCACACCGGCTACCAGGAGCGGTTCAACTATCGCTGCCGGGATTCGGGCGTATACACCATCGTCTTCACCTTCAAGGAAGCGGAAATCTACTGCGGCGCGGCCACGGTGAGCGTGGAGGCTAAGTAGAGTTGACCAGGCTTCGCCTCCGGTCACTCCATCGTTCGCTACGGAGCGATATCCCTGCCGTACCGTAGTTTGCTGGAAAGCCAGCTCATGCGGTACCTATTCCTATTCTTTTGCCTGGCACCGATAGCCGGCCTCCTTGCTCAGTCTGAGCAGCCCCCCAACATCGTCGTCATCTTCACCGACGATATGGGCTACGGGGATCTGGGCAGCTACGGTCACCCCACCCTTCGCACACCCCACCTGGATTCGATGGCGCGGCTGGGGCAGCGGTGGACTAGCTTCTACGTGGCCGCGAATGTCTGTACCCCCAGCCGGGCGGCGCTACTTACGGGTCGGTACCCGGTACGTAGCGGAATGACCAGTGATGTCGTGGGCGTTCTCTTTCCAAACAGTACGGGGGGGCTGCCGGCCTCCGAAGTCACGCTAGCGGAGCAACTAAAAAACGCAGGCTACGCGACCGCCGCGATCGGCAAATGGCACCTGGGACACCTGCCGCCGTACCTGCCTACCGCGCACGGCTTCGATACTTACTTCGGCATTCCCTACTCCAACGATATGGATCGGGTGACCGACCTCGGGTACCGGGAGTTTTGGAAGCAATCCAAGGATTCGATTCGCATTGAGCATTTTAATGTACCGCTGATGCGGGATACCTCGATCATCGAGCAGCCCGCCGACCAGCGCACCATCACCCGTCGGTACACCGAGGAAGCCATGGATTTCATTCGCGCGCACCGAGAGGAACCCTTCTTTGTTTATCTGGCGCACAATTTGCCGCACGTACCGCTATTCGCCTCGAACGACTTTCTGGGTACCAGCGAGCGTGGTCTGTACGGCGACGTGATCGAGGAAATTGACGATGGCGTGGGCAACCTCTTACAGCTGCTCCGGGAGGAAGGATTGGCCGATAACACCATCGTGGTTTTCACCTCCGACAATGGTCCCTGGCGCTCCTTCGGACTGGACGGGGGC
>JBASAV010000069.1:0-10574 GCA_049650785.1 Lewinella sp.
GTCCTGGGGCAATTCGACAATCTGGATCGCTTGGCTACTTCGGCCAGCCGGGGCGGGATTCCCGGGCTGGATGCCGAACCCTATCGAACACCGGCTGCAGATTGGTGGGGCGAAATGGTTACCCTTCGGCTACTGGAGGGGCGTCAGCAGATCGGCGATCGGAAGCTAAGTCTGCTAAACGGGAAGATTACGGTAGCGTCGCGAACCGATAATTTTACCGCTTCGGTCTCGCTGTCGGGTGGCGTTCCGGTTGGGGTGCGTGGCGCGGACACCGATCCGTTGATGCGCTGGCTCTCGCGACCGGATATGGAGGTATTGGATTTTGGAACACTTAACCGGGGTGGAGGAGCAGCGACGGTGATTGAACTCACGGACATTCAGCATCCTGAAGCACTGGAACGTGACCCGCTGAAACTACATCTGGACGTCGAGCTCGCGGAGGACGAACTCCTTCAGGCCTACGTCCACGATGGGGAACATCTGCTACCGGTAGGGGAGATGGTCGGGTCACCGGATTCGTTACCCACGCTTCGGATCAGCCAATTACCCGTAGCGGCCGTTGGGGAGCAGCGTAGTGTTCTAGGGGCAGTCCGTATGATCATTCAGAAGGTGGTTCTCCGACAGGAAAGCTATACGCTGCGGTACGTAGACTATACGGGCTTGGAAGCGCGTCGGACAAAAGCAAACCTACGGGAAAAGGTCGCTCGGGCGGGCAGCGTCCTGGTGTTGATTCACGGGATCATCGGCGATACGCTGGGCATGGCCGAATTCGCCCGACAGCTGGTCGCCGACGGGGATGTCAACCTGGTCCTGACCTTCGACTATGAAAACCTCCTTACCCCGCTGGAAGAAACCTCCGAGAAACTGAAAAAGGCACTGGAGGAAGACGCGGGGCTGCGCAAAGATCAGCACCTGGTAATTCTCGCTCATTCCATGGGCGGATTAGTTGCCCGCAATTACATAGAAAATTGGAAGGGGGCACGCTACGTAGATCGCCTCGTTATGGCCGGCACGCCAAATGCCGGTTCGGAGATTGCGAAATACTTACGCTACCGGAAGTACGCTATCTGCCTGCTGGGTTTTGCCATGAATTACGGCTGGGCCCCCGGTGCCGTTTCGTTGCTTCTTGCCGGCTTAGAGCGCAGTAAGTGGCTTACGCCTACGCTGGAGCAAATGGACCCGTCCAGCCCGTTCGTGAAGTCCTTGGCCATGGCACCGGATCCCGGCATACCCTACCACATCGTTGGCGGGGACCTGAACGATTACGTCTTGCTGTCATCGTTCGACCGGACCCTGAAGAACAAGCTGATCAGGTTAGGTGGTCAGCTGATATACGGCGAAATGGCCAATGATGTGGCGGTCAGTCTAGCCAGCATCCATTCCGTTGATGCCGAACGATCGCCGGCGGTGGCAATCCACGAGATTCCTTGCCACCATATGAATTACTTCGTAGAGCCGGGTAGTGCGGCGGTATTACGATCCTGCTTAACAGCAACCCACAAATCATGACACAGCTTTCTTCCGCATTCAGCGAATCCTTGGCTTCCCGGTTGGAAGATCCCCTTGCCCGGGCGGTACGCTTTATGCGCGAAGAGGCACACGGGAAGGACGAGACAATATTCAGCGCGGTAGCAAGCCTTCCGCCCCCAGTCCTCCTGACATTACAGTGGTGTATTGACGTTATACAGTTGGAGCAACCCGTAGCGGAGAGCATCTATGGAAAACGTCCGCTGACCGCTGACCAACTGAAGCAGATCCGGCGCGCCCTGCAGGCGACTGCCCCGGAAGTTGATGGATACTACTATGCAAGGCGTGAACTTCAGCCCTTGTTAGACGAGTTCACCGCGGATTACATTGGAATAACGCAAACTTCGGATCCACTCTCTAGCGGTGCCGACCTGGTCCATCGCATGGAGCGCGCGCGGGTGGCATACGCCACGGTTGACCAACGTTACGAGTTAGCCGAACTGGAGTTAAAAGTACTCGGTCAGCAGGCGTCGATTTGCCGGAGGCTGGGGGATTACGCCTCCGCGGCTGACTGGTACGCCCGGGCTGCCAGTCTGGCGAAAGAATGTGATCTGACGGAGGAATACGCTGCGATAGAACTGCAGCGTGCCGAAGTCATCGCTAAATCGGGAATGCAAACCGCGGAGGTAGTTCGTATGATTCTGCCAATCTGGGAAGCTATGTATGCCGAAACCGCTGGGTTTCCTTTTAGAAAGTTGAGTCAACTGCTGGCCGCTACGTATTGGGTCCTCGGGGATACGGTTGAAGTAAAAAAATACCTGGAGCACGCCCGCGAAGATCGGGATACGACATCGATATCCACTTCCCTGCAAAACTGGTTGGACGCGTGTGACCGCGAGCAACGCAGCGGAAATGCGACGCTACAATATCTATTTGACCGACTAATGCTTCGGATGAGTTGGGATAACCTTATGGCCCAGCTGTCCGGTAGGAACGGAATGGTTATTATCGACGCCGTCGTGGCGGCCCGTGCGGAGATAATCGCTATTGAGAGGCATCAGATGGAGATGGATCGGTACGTGCTCTCCGCGCTGCAAGTTCACATCAATTATGAAGTACCCTCCGTGGCGGAAATGGACCCAGACTTCCTTCTGCCGCTGGCGGATCAGCTCATCGAGCGAGGGGATCTACTCGCCGCAGCGGGAAAAAGAGAGGAAGCGATCGAGAACTTCGAGTCGGCGCACGAGCTGGCCCGAAAATACGAGTACGGAGACACCGCCCTGTACGCCCTCTTTCGAGTGGTTACCAGCCAGCCGACCGGCGATCTCGGGAGTATTATCCGGCAGGCCTTGCGGGGGATAGCCCGGGTTGAACAAGAAAAGGCTTACCTCCCGCTTCCCTACCAGCGAGCCGCCTATCTGAGCGGGGAGAGCAGTTTTCCCAAGATTCATTTTTACCACCTGGCCCTACTTGCCGCTGGCCAATTAAAGGATCACGAATCCTTCTTCCGACTGGCCGAATTATTAAAGGCGGCCAGTCCGGTAACGATACCTGCGGGGCAAAACGATCGTGCCTTCATCGACGAATTAGCCGGGGTACAACAGGCCCTGTCGGGTGCTGCCGGCCACGATCGCGGCGAGTTGCGGTCGCGGCGGCAAAGACTGTACGACCGCTATCTTTTGGAGCAGGCTACCGGATCGTCACGTTACGATACTTTACCGCCTGACTTTTCCGATCGAGTACAGCAAAGCCTGTCGGAAGGAAGCGCCATCATAACCTACGTCAATTTACATCACGAGCATTTGCTGATCGGGGTGATTACGAACCATGGGATCAGCGTACACCTCCAACGCGAAAAGTCGCCGGATCATTTAGAGGCCTTAAAGCGAGCGCCCTTGTTCCAAGACCGGACACCGCGGTCGAGACAACGCAATGCGCGATACATTCCCGGTGTTGACCCGCCCGTCCCAGCCAGTGCGTTGGATTGGGAGACACTGAGTCAATGGTTGCTGCCACCTGCTGTATGGGAGCTTGTAAAAAATCAGGAGGAGGTAATCATCTGCCCGCATCGGCAACTCCATAGGGTCCCCTTTCACGCGCTCCGACGGGAGGATCGATTCCTCGTCCAGTCGCACACCGTTAGGTATGTCCCGAATTTGTCCGTCCTGCTGGAGGGGTCGGCCACCGTTGCTACGACGCGTATCGCTACGGTTGCCAGCACAAATTATTTGTTGCGCGCTGATGCCCCGCTACCCGAAATTCCGGGTACGATCCGGGAGGTCGCCCAAATCTGCCGGCTTTTTGAAAATGCCGGGAAGCGCTGCGTTTCTCTAACGGATGACCGATGCACGCGAACGAATTTTCTCGGTCAGCTTAACGAGTGGCAAATTCACTCGGATAATTTGCCTACCATTTTACACCTGGCGGTGCACGGGGAGGATCTCCCGGGGGAGGCCCCGCTGGATGCCAGGCTCTTCCTGCACGAAGGAGCGATCGACGGATTTGACGTGCTGGTCCGACAACTGCCCTTCGATCTGGTCGTGCTCAGTAGCTGTTACGCCGGCAACCGGGCGGTGGACAGTCGCGAGCTGGATTATGCTCCCGCCGACGATCTTTTCGGTTTACAGGCCTCCTTCGCAATGGCGGGCGCGCGTGAGATGCTGGGCTCTCTGTGGGAAGTTGACGATGCCGTTGGAGAGACGATGATGATCACCTTCTATCGATATCTACTGGACGGGCATTCGCCGGCGAAATCATTAGCGCTCACCATGCGGGAATACCTGGACGCGGCGGAAGAAGACCGGACTAGCCCTATTTATTGGGCGCCTTTCTTCCTTACCCAACTGCGGTAAGCAGATCACTGTAGCTGATGGCTAGGAGATCTTCATCCGCTAGGTCAAAAAGGGAACGGTAGTGGTCGACTTGTTTCCGTAGTGTCTTCCGCTCCGTCTCCGATTCGCCAATAGCCTCGATCTCCACGAAGGTCCCCAGGCCGGCCACCGTATCCAGGTGAAATTTTACGTTATCGATGAAGTAGATCTCCCGCTCTTTATCGACGGTTATCCATACACCGAGCGCCCGCTCCAGCGTGTCCGAGAGGCTGACGGCTTCTTTTTCCGTTTTCAAAACCGTCAGCGATACCGAACTGTCCTTCGGCCCCGTTTGATCGGGGCGCTGGTAGAAGATCAGGCTGCGCTCAATGTTGCCGATGCGCAACTTTAGCCTTCCCTCGTGTACGCGGAAGTAGCGATCGATCTGGTGGTCGGTCCCGCGGAAGTCGGCGCCCTCCGCCGTGAGGAGGTGGCGTAGGCGGTCGTGGTCCTGGGTGCGGGCCTTTATTTCTACTAGGTGCTTTTGCATGGTGGCTAAGGTACGGGTCGCGTGTACTCGTCAGACGAGCCTCGCGCCCTGCGCGACGGACTCGGCTGACGAGACCCGCCCCCCGGGTCTCGTCAGCCGGATCCCCTAGTGCGCAGCACTAGGTCCGTCTGACGAGTAAGTTTCCCCAGATCAGCACGAGGTCTGTCTGTCGAGTACCCCTCCCACATCAGCACTAGGTCCGTCTGACAAGTAAGTTTCCCCAGATCAGCAAGAGGTCTGTCTGACGAGTATCCCTTCCCACATCAGCACGAGGTCCGTCTATCGAGTACCCCTTCCCACATCAGCAAGAGGTCCGTCTGACGAGTACCCCTCCCCGCAGCAAGCTCCGTCCACCGAGTAAAACCGGCCGTCCATCCAAAAAGCTTTCTACCTGCGCCCCGCCGCCCTATTTATGCGGCTTCATACACTTGAAAAAATCTAAGTAATGTCCTACACCGCAGGCGAGGTATACCACCTTTACCAACAGAGCAATAGCTACGTCCCGATCTTCCGGGAGGCGGAAAACTACCGGTTCTTCCATGAGAAAGTCCGTAAGCATCTACTTCCTGTAGCCGACGTCTTATGCTACTGCCTGATGCCGGATCATTTTCACTTCCTGATACACGTCAAGAAGGAAGGGGCCGCAGATAGTATTAGTATCAAACCACAGGGCGATCCGGTAGCGGGGGAGCAATTTCAGCAAGGCATATCTCACGCCATCCGGATCATGCTCAGCAGCTACACCCGAGCGTACAACCGGCGGTATAAGAACCGGGGTACCCTCTTTCGGGCGCGCACCAACTGTAAAATCGTTTCCACTTCAGCCTACCGGACAAGCTGTTTCCATTACATCCACCAGAATCCGGTGAAGGATGGTCTGGTAGCGGTAGCCAAGCAGTATCCCTATTCCTCCGCGGCGGCGTGGACCGGCGAACGCAATTGCACCCTATGTGATTTTGCCCAGGGAGAACGCCTTATTGGCGTAACCCGGGGTCTGGCAGCTTGACCTAGTAGGCCTTCGCAAAGACTACCCGCCCCTTACTCGGCTTACCGGTCAGGACACATTCCCCCGCCTCCTCCGGCTGGTCCTGTGGGATGCAGCGGATGGTCGCCTTGGTCATTTCCTTGATCTTCAGTTCGGTCTCGCTGGTCCCATCCCAGTGGGCGTAGATGAAGCCGGGGATGTCGCGGTCGATCACTTCCTGGAACTCCTCGAAGGTATCCACGTAGGTAGTGTGCTCCTCGCGGAAGCGTACCGCCCGGTCGAAGAGGTTCTGCTGGATCTCGTCGAGCAGGTTAGCGACGTAATCGACGATCCCCTCCAGTGGCTTGCTTTCTTTGGTCTTCTCGTCGCGCCGCGCCACCTCGATGGTGCCGTTGGCGAGGTCACGTTTCCCGAGCCCGAGCCGGATGGGGATACCCTTCAGTTCGTTCTCGGCAAACTTGAAACCGGGACGCTGCTTCTCGTCGTCATCGTAGCTCACGCGGATACCGCGCGACTTAAGCTCGTCCATCAACTCCTTCGCCTTGGCATTCAGCTCGTCGTTGGGCTTTGGAATGGGGACGATGACCACCTGAATCGGTGCCAATTTGGGGGGCAGTACCAATCCCTCGTCGTCGCTGTGGGTCATGATCAGGCCGCCCACCAGTCGGGTGGATACGCCCCAGCTGCTGGCCCAGACGTATTCCTCCTGGTTGTCCGCGTTGCTGAATTTTACGTCGAATGCTTTGGCGAAGTTCTGTCCGAGGTTGTGGCTGGTGCCGGCCTGGAGAGCCTTGCCATCCTGCATAAGTGCTTCGATGGTATAGGTGTCCAGGGCGCCGGCGAAACGCTCATTGGCGGTCTTCACCCCCCGCAGGACGGGCATGGCCATGTACTCCTCGGCGAAGTCGGCGTACACCCCCTGCATCTTGATCGCCTCCTCCAGCGCTTCTTCGGCGGTGGCGTGGGCGGTATGGCCTTCCTGCCAGAGGAACTCGGCGGTACGCAGGAACAGGCGAGTACGCAGCTCCCAGCGTACGACATTGGCCCACTGGTTGATCAGCAGGGGCAGGTCGCGGTAACTGGTGATCCAGTCGCGGTAGGTGCTCCAGATGATCGTTTCGGAGGTGGGACGCACGATGAGCTCTTCCTCGAGCTTGGCTTCGGGGTCGACGATCACTCCGCTGCCGTCCTCGGCATTTTTGAGTCGGTAATGCGTCACGACGGCACATTCCTTGGCGAAGCCCTCCACGTGCGCGGCTTCTTTGCTAAGGAAGGATTTAGGAATAAAAAGCGGGAAATAGGCATTGACGTGCCCCGTTTCCTTGAACATATCGTCCAGCTGCCGCTGCATCCGTTCCCAAATGCCAAAGCCGTAGGGTTTGATCACCATGCACCCCCGGACGGCGCTGTTCGAAGCCAGATTTGCCTTCTTTACGATGTCGAGGTACCACTCGGAATAGTTCTCTTCTCTAGGGGTTATTGCTTTGGCCATCAGTCAACTATGAGGGGGGTAATGTGTTGTATTCTTAGGTAATTTGGTCAAAAAGGCGCCTTTTAACGGTTTAACGACCGGGTTTAAGCCTACCTTAACCAAATGAGGGGCACAAACTTACTACTTTCGACCTTGTGATAAGTGGCAGACTCACGGATTACATAAACACCAACCATCATGCTTAAGCAAAAATTACTCTTCGCTGTCGGCTCGCTTTGCGCGATGATGCTAGCTTCCACTAGCATGAGCGCTCAGTATGACGATATGTACTACGATCCGGATGAGTTTCGCAGCGCCGAAACTACGAGCGGTTATTACGACCAGCCCGTAGAAGGCGATCGCATCACCGGTCAGCAGGAACGCCGCCGCGTATCCAACGACTATAACAACGATACCTATGATTATTATTACAGCAGCCGTATTCGTCGCTTTAACCGTCCTTACCAAGGATTCGGTTATTACGATCCCGTCTACGTCGATATGGCGTACTACGACCCCTTCTACCGTCCCGGTGCGAGTACGGTCCTAATCTATAACTCTTTCAACCGCTTCGGAAATCCATGGGTACAACCCGTGGCTACTCCTTTCGGTGTGCAGTTTGTAGATACCCGCTTTAATCGCTTCAACCGTTTCAACGGCGGATTTGGTAGTCCGTTCTACGGCGGCGGATGGAACGATCCTTTCTATGGCAACGCCTACGCCGGCGGCTTCAATCGCGGCTTCGGTCGTAATGGCTTCTACGGTGCTAATGCCTGGGGAGGCGGATTCGGAGGTGGTGCAGGCTACTACTGTCCCCCCGCTTGGGGTGGAGGTAACACCTACGCCGTTCCCAACAGCATTGACGCTGCCAACACACGGGCCAGGACGAATGTCCCACGTGCTACGACGACCTCCATCGCCGACCGTGTAGAGCGTGCTCGTCAGAACCGCAACGTCGTTTCCCGCTCTGCAGGAACCACCGATCGGGCTGCTTCTACCCGCACCGCTACCCGTAACACGGGTGCCGTGGGACGGACGCGTACTTCGGACAACGGACGTAGTATCGAACGTACCCGTACCACCGTCCAGCCACGTAGTAACACTACCCGTAGTGCAGCACCGAGTCGGACGACCACGCCATCGCGTCGTACCTACACCCCCAGTCGTTCTACTACGCCGCAGCGTGCCACGCCTAGCCGTAGCCCGAACAACAGGTCCTATACCCCTAGCCGGTCCACTACGCCAACGCGTAGCTACACCCCTAGTCGTACACCTACGCGGAGTGCATCGCCTACTCGTAGCTCCGGATCAACCCGTAGCGCTAGCCCAAGCCGCAGCAGCGGTAGCAGCTCGCGCTCCGGATCTACCGGTCGCCGCGGTGGTGGTGAATAAGATCTATCAACTCGAAATGCAAAAAGGGATGAGAACAACCGTTCTCATCCCTTTTTTTCTTGTTTGCCTTTAAGGAACCATTAATTACAGCAGGCGCGTCAAACCTTCCGCTTGCCCTGGGCTTATTTGTATGCTCAAGCTTTTGAACATGAAATTTTTACTAAGCGCCTGCCTTCTACTCGGAATAGCAACGGTATCCTATGGACAGTCCTACACGGATGCACTTCGCTATTCATTCGTTTCTCCCCAGGGATCGGCACGCTTCGCCGGTACGGGAGGAAGTCTGACGCCAATGGGCGTGGATGTGACCACTCTACACACCAATCCCGCCGGTATAGGCTGGAACCGGTACAATCTCGCCCAGGTAACCCCCGGCTTTTCGTTGGTCAATACGGATGCCATTCTGGACCTAAGTTCCACCGGTGGCAGCGCGTCCGAATCCGCCGCCACCTTCACCCTTCCGAGCATCGGCCTGCTCCTGGCCGGTAATACCCGGTCGGTCAATATGTCAACCCTGAATTTCGGCGTCAGTCTAACCCGGATGGCCGATTACAATCAACAAATCAACTTTTCCGGCCGCACCCCGGGCGGCATTATCGAGAAGTTTGCCGAAGATGTTAATGACGGAATCATCGATTACTTCGGTGGCGAACTGGCCCGCCCTTTCCTAATCGAAGATCCGGACGATGGCTTCATATATTCCGACTTCTACGACATCACCAACAATGCCCCCTACCCCGGAGACATTGAGCGAGAGGGTTTGTACGACCGCCGGGGCAGTCAATCCGAAGTCGCCCTGGGCTTCGGCGGCAATTACCGGGAGAAAATACTTTGGGGGCTGAGTATCGGCATACCCTTCTTCAACTTCGAACAGAACTACACCTATGCGGAAGTCGATGACAGCGATGTCATCCCCGCCTTTGAGAATAGTGACTACAGTGAATCCCAAATTGCGAACGGTACCGGCTTCAATCTGAAGGCGGGTATCATCATTCTTCCAACGGAGATGCTTCGTATTTCGGCCGCCGTTCATACCCCTACCTTCTGGACCGTTTCCGAACAGTACAGTAATTCCTTCGGCTACTTCTACACCGATGAGGATGGCGTAGCCCAGGGTGGCACGGAACTCAGCAATTTGTCCGATTTCACCTTTAATCTGCGGACGCCCTGGCGATTCACGGCGGGAATCGGATCGCTGATCGGGGAACGTGGTTTTGTAAGCGTGGATGCCGATTATGCCCAGTACGCCAGCAATGAATTCAGTTTCGACGACTTTGCTTCGGCGGACGACGTGACCGATGCCGCCAATGCCGATGTAGACGCCCTTCTCGGAAACAGCATCGGCGTCCGGTTAGGTGGCGAGTTAAACGCTAAACCGTTTCAGGTGAGGGCCGGTATCGGTTACCGCCAGGTCCCCTGGCAGGAATACGTGAATGACGAGGATGACGCCGTGCTCACCTATAGCGCCGGCCTGGGTTACAGCAGGGGCAAGTTCTTCGCCGACCTGGCCGCTCAGGTTGAGAACTACGCAAGTTTTCAGAATCCGTATCAAACCTTCGCTATCCGGCAGCAGACCGTGAATTACGACCGCAACCGCATTTCCGTGCTGCTGACGGTCGGTTTCCGGGGATTTTCCTCCGGATTTTAAGATCGCGTGGATTCCCTCACTCAAGTAGTTCTCGGGGCGGCCGTAGGCGAGGCCGTACTCGGACGCAAAGTCGGTAACCGGGCGATGGTGTGGGGAGGGTTGGCCGGCACCCTGCCCGATCTGGATGTGCTTTCGGGACTGGTCACCGATCCGATGAGCGCCCTGGCATATCATCGTGCTTTTACCCACAGTCTGCCGTTTGCTTTGCTGGCGGCTCCCGTTTTGGGCATTGTCGTTCATCGGCTCTATGG
>JBASAV010000070.1:0-3727 GCA_049650785.1 Lewinella sp.
CCCTAAAACACCTTCTCGTAAAGCTCCTTTTCGTGCTCCTCTATCGGGGCGCGATCTTCGAGTATCTCAAAGACATTGCGCTTAATGGTATGCGCAATATCACCGGTCGGCAGGTCATTACAATCGAGACCAAAGGGGTCTTCGATCTCCTCCCCCATCATTTCCACACCGATCAGGGCAAAAACGATCAGCATACTCAGCGGAATGGCACCGTAGCCAAATTGCTCCGACAGGCCGAAGGGCAGTAGTGCCGCGTAGGCGGTGACCAAAACCTTGAGGTAAACCGCGTAGCTGAAGGCGATCGGGGTTTTCTTGATACGCTCGCAGGCACCTAGTATGTCCAACAGGCTTTGGTGCTGCGGCTTAATGTTGATGTAGTCGCCTTCGTTGATGTCGCCATTACGGTGGGCCTCGGCGATGCGCTGATAGATCCGCAGGGCGATGAAGTTGGGGACGTGGTCCTTCGTTTGGTAGTATCCGATCTCCTCTTCCGCCAGGTAGACCAGTTTATCCAGTTTCGTCCCGTCGCGCAGGTGCTCGGATAGGGCCAAACAGAAATTAGCGATGTGCTTGGCCATGAAGCGGCGGATCTCCAGATCAGAAGGCGGCCAGACGCTGTCGACGTACAGGGCGAGATTGCGGCAGTTATTCACCAGTGCCCCCCACTGCTTGCGGCCCTCCCACCAGCGGTCGTAGGCCGTGGTGGTCCGAAACCCCAGGAAGATAGACAGGATAACCGCCAGCAACGAGAAGATGGTACTATCGACCTGGAGGTAGCGGTGGAGGTCGAAATACTTGATCGAGCCGATGATCGCCATCGCATAAGCACCCATCACCAACGTAGCGATGAGTATGCGCTTCATAGTGTAGCTGGTGGTCAGATGGGACAAATGACTGAACCAGCTACCGTTGGACTTATAAATGATCATCGGTCACGGTTTAGAGTTTGACGACCTCCGCCTCCATGGTCTTTCGGCCCAGATCGATCTGAATTTTTGTCCCCGTCTGATGGTAGCCGGTCGCCACGTAGCCCATGCCCAATGGATAATCCAGGCTGGGAGCGTGCGTACCGCTGGTCACTTCCCCAATATTCTCTCCGGCCTCATTCAGGATGGCGTAGCCCTGGCGGGGGGCACGTCGATCGTGTACCCGAAATGCCACCAGCCGGCGCTTGAGGCCCGCTTCCTTCTGCCGCAGCAGATGATCCTTACCGACGAAGTCATCGCCGCTCAACTTCGTTATCCAGCCCAGTCCGGCTTCCAGGGGGGTCGTGGTATCGTTGATGTCGTTACCGTAGAGGCAGTACCCCTTTTCCAGGCGCAGGGTATCCCGTGCTCCCAGACCGGCGGGTCTCAGGCCGTGGGGCTTACCGGCATCCATGATGGCCTTCCATACCTTAGCGGCGTGGTCCGCGTCAAAGTACAGTTCGTAGCCACCGGCACCCGTGTACCCCGTCGCGGAGATGATCACATTGTCAACACCGGCGAGACTGCCGCGTACGAAGTGGTAATAGGGAATGGCCGATAGGTCAACGTCGGTCAGCGGCTCGAGAATTTCGGTGGCTTTGGGGCCCTGTACCGCCAGGAGAGCGGTATGATCGCTGATGTCCAGCATCTCCGCTCCGAAGGTATTATGACCGGTGATCCAGTCCCAGTCCTTCTGAATGTTACTGGCATTGACCACGAGCATGTAGGAGGGGTGCTCGCTACTCTTGCTCATCCGGGAGTTAGCCGGTAATCGGTAGACCAGCAGGTCATCAACGATACCGCCTTCGGGCCGGGGGAGGCAACTGTACTGTGCTTGTCCTTCGGCGAGTTTCCGGACATCATTGCTGGTTACGTACTGGACTAATTCCTGCGCTCCGGCGCCCCGGACAATGAACTCCCCCATGTGCGATACGTCGAAGATGCCCGCCGCCTCGCGGACGGCATGGTGCTCTTCCTTGAGCGAACTATATACGAGCGGCATTTCAAAGCCGGCAAAGTTCACGAGTTTCGCCTCCAGGTGGCGATGGGTATCATTGAGGGGGGTAGTTTGCATAACCATTATTTGACGGGAAGGTACACCCGGAACACGGTACCCCGCGGCTGGTTGTCCAGCAGCTCGATCTGCCCGCCGTGTTTTTCCACGATCTGCCGAACGATGAATAGCCCCAGTCCCGTCCCCTTGGTGCTGCGCGTATCCTCGTTACCCACGCGGTAGAACTTGGTCCACACCCGGCGCTTCTCCCGGTCGGGGATCCCGACGCCATTGTCCTCGACCGTCCAGACGATCTCGGTTTCTCCACCCCGCGCGAGGGTCGTGTGAATGACCGGTTCCGGCTGGCTGTACTTGGCGGCGTTCTCGAGCAGATTAACGACTACGCTGGTGAGGCCGGGCATGTCGCCGGAAATGATGGGAATATTGGGTTCGATGTCCACATGCACGTTGGCCCCCTTGTACTTCATCACGACCCGGTCGGCGGCGTCCTGTACGATCTGCCCGAAGTCGATCTCCTCCCGGTTGAGCTGGTAGACGTTCTCCAGTTTCGCACTGAGGAGCAGGTCGTTAACGAGCGCGGTGAGTCGGTCGGTTTCAGCCAGCGCATTCGTGCTCAGTTTCTGTTGCAGCTCCGGCTTAAGCTCCCGCCTGCGCTGAAAGGTTTCCAGGATCAGGCGGATACCCGCCAGGGGAGATTTAAGCTCGTGGGTGATGCTGAGCAAAAAATTCCGCTGCTGCTCGGCTGCGCTGATCTCCTTCTTCAGATTCCGGAACAACAGGTAGAGCCCGCCCGCCAGACTGACCACCAGGAGTAGTGCCTCTCCAAGGATCATACGCTGCTGCCGGTCAAATCGCTCGGTGAGCCGCTGGTAGTTCTCCGTTAGCCGGAAATCGCTGGCCCGCTCTATCCGCTTCTGGACCGCCAATTCGATGGCCAGCTTGTCGACCCGTGCGTTGTGCGCTTCCTCATTCTTCCGCAGTAGCAGAATGGACCACCACCCGAACGCCAGCAGCATGTAGGCGATGATGGCGTAGCTGATGAGGGGGAGCTTGCGCAAGTTAGTCTGTTAGTCTTTTAGTCGCTGGCTTCGCCATCAGTTAGTCGCTCCTTGCAGTCGCGGTTAGTTCTTTAGTCGGTTAGTCGGCTCCGCCGGTTAGTGTGGCCCAGACGCTTGCGGTAGCTCCATTCACCTATTGAGCCCCTCACCAATTCACTAATTGAAGAAGGAGTCATACTGATTAGCTCCGC
Organism: Lewinella sp.; assembly: GCA_049650785.1. Lineage (GTDB taxonomy): Bacteria > Bacteroidota > Bacteroidia > Chitinophagales > Saprospiraceae > Neolewinella. The sequence continues at coordinate 3,230 of JBASAV010000070.1, forward strand.
CCGTTTTCTTAGCCCGTTCGGGTACCGGGGCGTCGAGGTCCAGCACCTCGCTATCCGTATTGGCCTGAAGGAGGAGGGTAGATTTCTCTTCGCCGAGTAGCAGCGAATTGGATTCTTTCTCCCACTTCTCGAGCATATTGAGGCCTTCTTCTTCGAAGACACCGTTCTGCAGGTCGACCGAATCCATGAAGTTGGCCGACACTTCCATGAAGCGCTCCATCTCGCCCACCTTGTTGGCTACATCTTCGGTGATGTTCTCCATGGCCATGTCGAACATGGCGCGCTGGTCGGGGTCACCCTGGATGACGCTCATGGCGGAGTTCATGGCCCCGTGGCTGGCGTGGATCGCCTTACGCTCCTGTTCCTTTACGGCTACCTGGTCGGTGATGTCTTCGGCCAGGATCTGGCTGTTCTCATACATCTTGGTCAGTACCCGGTAGAGTACTTCCATCTTCTTGTAGAGTTCTTCGAGCTTGATGTTGCTGTCCTTCAGGCTGC
>JBASAV010000071.1:0-13749 GCA_049650785.1 Lewinella sp.
ATTCGGCAGCCTACTTTTAGTCGGCTGACGGTGGCTGGTTGCGCGGTTATTGCGGCTAAAGGTTCAAATTAAGGTGGATGGCGTAGGTACCCGGAGTTTCCCGGATGTCTAATTGGTGGCAATTGGGGTAAAGCAGTTCCAGGCGGCGGCGGACGTTCACCAGGCCGATTCCACCGCTGGGTCTCGCGGCGTCCGGAGCTCGTGGCAGTACGTTGCCCTTCGTGTTTTCCAGGTTGAAACGAATCGCTCGCGGCTCGACGTGCAGGGTGGCGTGGACAAATCCCCCCTTGATCGCGGCGTTGATGCCATGCTTAAAACTGTTCTCCAGGAAGGGTATTAACAGCAGGGGAGCGATTTGCTGGTCGACTACGTTGCCCTTCACGTCGAGCGTGATATCGATGCCTTCGCGTTGTCGCAGCCGTTCCAGGTCCAGGTAGTTGCGCAGGTAATTGATCTCTTTGCGCAGGGGTACCTTGGGTTCATTGCATTCGTACAGCATATACCGCATCATCTCCGACAGTTTGATGACGATGTCGGGGGCCTTGTCGGATTTCTTGAGGGTTAATGCATAGAGGCTATTGAGGGTATTGAAGAGAAAGTGCGGATTGATCTGTGATTTGAGGAAGCGCAGTTCCGACTGCATCGTTTCGTTTTCGACCTGCTGCTTTTTTCGGTTCTCGGTAATCCAGTCGGTCATAATTTTGCCAATGGAACTGATCCCGCCGATCAAGAAATTGCCGAGAAAGTAGGCTTCCATATTATTGAGCAGATCGAACTGTATGGACTCCCGGTAGGAGAACAGAAAGTATTTAATGACCAGTTCCAGGGGGGTGAACAGCACCGACAGTCCGATGAGGGCCGCCAGGTAGATCCAAAACCTACCAGGTTTGAGGTAGGTAGGGAACAGGAACAGCAGGTTCGTATACACCACGATGGCGAAGACCAGCACGGTGATGAATTCATTGACGAGCGCCAGGCCTACTCCTATCTCACCGGTCTGCAGTTGCAGAATGACGAGAAAACCGAAAAAGGCCAGCCAGCCGATCCCGTGGTAAAAGGGCCGGCGCACAAGCGTGCTACCCAGGCGGTCGGCAAAATGACTGATCTGGGCACCGGCTGATTCTCGGGTGGCGGTCGACATGGGTCGTAAAATAAGGTAGTGAAGAGCGCATGATAAAGGAATTTCTACCAATCCAGTCTGTAGGGCGATGAACGCGCCCACCAACATTTGCGGACGGTAGACCGTTTTCCCTGCTATGGGCACCTACTTAATCGCCGCCGTGGCCGCGGCCATCATTTACCGGATCGGACGGGAGGTTATGGGCAGCTTCCGCCACCCTGACGACGAGGAATTGCTTGACTACTGGAACGGTTACACCCGTGATGACGACCGGGCCGCCTACCGCCAGATTAGCGAGCACCTTGCTAGCTGTGACGAGTGCCGTGACCGGCTCGACGAGTTGCGTAAACGCCCCGGCGGACCCGGTGCCCACAGCCCCATGATCTCCCGCCGCTACTAGACGCTCTAAACATCGTGGACCCGGCAAGCGGTTAAGGAAGTACACTTAGTAAAGAATCCCCATGACCATACAGCGCTTTCACGACGAGATCAACGACCAGTATTCCTACCTCATCACCGAGCATGGGGAAGCCATAGCCGTCGATCCCAGTCGGAACGTTCACCGCTACCTCGAATACCTGAACGAGCACAAGCTAAGATTGGTCGGTATCGCCCTCACGCACCGCCCGGCGAGTTTTGCCAGTGGATGGGCGGAGTTGCGGGAAAAGACCCACGCTACCCTGATTGCCGCCAGCACCTACCGCTTTCACGGCGAAGGAAAGTTTGTTGAGGCCGGCCGGGCAACCATGTTTCCGTTCGGCGACGGAAGTCATTTGCAGACACAGCCCACCCCGGGCTTCACTGCCGACAGTATCTGTCTGCTAGCCATTGACAGTTCTCACTCCGTACACGGAATATTTACCGGCGGTGCGCTACTCTACGATGGTGTCGGCTATCCTCTCCCTCGCCCGGCCGATAAAAACCCGCTGCACGGACGGAAGACCTACGTAAAGGAGATGTATACTTCCCTGACCAAAAAGATAAGCGGCTTTGCTCCCAAAGCAACTATTTACGCCGGTTTCGGGGAAGACGCGCACTTCAGCAAGATGGCCAACAGCCGCCACGCCCAATTCAATCTGACCGAAGCGGTAAACGAAAGCCCTGTCTTCAATCAGAAAGACGAGAGCGCATTCGAGGGGTGGGTGCTTAAGGATTATCCTTACGTACCGGCCTACGTCAGCGGATGCCAGGAAAAAAACCAGGATGGTTTTCAAAGCTGGGCGATGGCCCTCCAACCCTTCTTTGAATTATTACCGGAAGAAGAGCGGGGTGAGGCACTCAAATTGCCCGGTGAGGTGCGTCCTGCCTCGCCGCAGAAACTGCTCCTTGACGGCGAGGAAGTCCTCCTGATTGATACCCGTGATTCGGATGACTTCGCAACCGGTCATACGCCCGGAGCCATCAATATCCAGTCCAACGGTCCCTTTGCCCTCGCGCTTGGCTCCGTGGTTAAACCCAATGAGGTGTTTCACGTCATCATTGACGATAAAGAAAAGACATTCGGCATTGCGCAGGGGATCGCCAAAATCGGCTACGATCAACAGCTTCACGGAGCCGATATGTGGGCCGAATCACGGGATACCATACTACCAAAGGCGCTGAACCTCAAAGATTTCAAAGAGAACCACGTCGGTAACTACACCATCATAGACGTACGCTCCGCCGAGGCCGCTCAAGAAGACACACGCTTCTACGGGGCTATCAATATTCCGTACTGGGAAATTCGTGACCGGGCGGGGGAAGTTCCACTCGATCGTCCGATCGTAGTACACTGCGGAGACGGTTTCGCCTCCGCAATTGGAGCCAGTGTGCTGCAACGGGAGATCGGCGACCGAATTGCCGTTTACGACCTGGGTAAGTCGATCAAGAAATTCAAGGCCGGTCGGTAAATAAAAAAACCGCCGAACGCACACGTTGCGTTCGGCGGTTTTACTTGGGGGGTATACAACTCCCTAGGCGGTTTCGGCCAGGGTAGGGTAGGTCAGATAGCCGTCCGGCCCCGGCGTGTAGAAAGTGTCTGGGTCGGGGATGTTGAGCTCGGCAGTTTCCCTGAAGCGCTCCACTAGGTCCGGATTGGCGATGAAGGGCCGGCCGAAAGCAACCAGATCACCCTTATCGGCACCGAGTTCCCGGTCCGCCTCCTGAGCATCGTAGCCTCCGGATAGGATGAACGTTTTATTGAATGCGGCACGGAGCTGCGCCTTGAAAGATTTCGGAACGGCGGGCGCGCCCATGGCCTCGTGGTCCACGAGGTGGAGGTAAACGATGCCAATCTCATTCAGCAGGTCGACAAGTTTAAGGTGGGTTTCTTCAACGGAGTCGAACGAGCCCAATTCACCGAAAGTACCGTAAGGGCTGATACGCATACCTACCCGGTCGGCACCGATGGCGGCCACGGTGGCTTCGGTTACGTTCCGGAGGAAGCGAAGACGATTTTCAACCGTACCACCGAACTGATCCTCCCGATGGTTGGTCTTCGGGTGAAGGAACTGCTCCAGCAGGTAGCCGTTCGCCGCGTGTAATTCTACGCCGTCGAACCCGGCATCGATGGCCAGTTTCGCCGACGTGGCGTACTCCTTCACCGCAAAAGTAATATCGTCAATACTCATCTCGGTAGCCAACGGAATGTCGAGCATACCCTTGCCGTCTACGTACATCTGCGTGTCCGTCATTTCCACGGCGCTGGGGGCCAGTACGCGGCCGCCTTCGGGCAGATTGTCGGGGTGGCTGACGCGGCCACAGTGCATGAGCTGGAGAAAAATTTTGCCGCCGCGCTCGTGTACGGCTTGCGTTACTTTCTTCCATCCCTCCATTTGCTCGGCGGAAAAGTTGCCGGGAATGCGAGGATACCCCAGACCGTTAAAGCTTGGGGAGGTGCCTTCGCTGATGATGAGGCCGGCTTCGGCCCGATTGCCGTAGTAGGTGGCCATCATCTCATTGGGGACGTTGCCTTCAGCGCGGGAACGAGTCATCGGCGCCATCACGACGCGGTTCTTCAGGGTTATTTTGCCTAACTGATATTCGGATAATAGATGGTCTAGCATAACTTTCTTTATTTGTCTTTTCAACGGCTGGCATAGCCGAAGGTTGTCTATTCGTGTATATACATTGGTTGTTCGGCTTAAAAGATTTCCTAGCCACGCTGAGGCGTATATTTTCTTCATCGGGGTGGTTGGGCCAGTGCAGAATTGGTCATATTGGATTATCCGACGGAATTCGTACATTTATTATGCTTGCCAGCACCTACACTACTTGGCTAGCCACACCCAAACCCAGCCGCTTGTGATACGTAGTCTGACCATTTTGCTTTCTATTCCTCTATTCTTCCTCCTGCTCAGTACCTATCCCGCCGGGATACAGCATTTCAAGAGCGTCCCTGACATCCAGGAAACGACCCTTCCTACTCACAGCCGAGGGACGGCCTTCGGCGAACACCTCATGCAGTACCGCGGGTATCCGGTTAGTTACGTGCTTGAGCAGGTGTCCGACTGGCCGGTCACTTACGAGCTGGATAATGATCCGCGTATCGATTTTTACTACCAGTATCCGGAATTGTCCACCGAGGAGGCCAAAAAGGTCGCGATTCAAAAGTTAGCGGATTTCGTGGGCGGGCGATTGGAAGAAATCGAATCCCCGACGACCGGCTACCTACTGGAGCGGACCCCGACTTTCGGCAAGGTGACTGCGGCCGATCTAGACCTTACCGGCGTCGCCAAGAGCGTGGAGAACAACACCGTTGCAGCGACCCAGGTGTCGATGAGCGGGTTGGCCGACCTGCTGAACGAGCACCGGCCGGAACCCTTTTTCGCCAATGACGATGCCTGCTGCGTCAACGTTCGTTTCGTCAGCGATGATTCGGTGAAAAAACTACGAAATCAACTGTTGAGCACGGCTGGCGTGCGTTTACAAGCCGTCGAACGGAGTGTTTCCGTTATTCGCGTTACGAAATAACTAACGGCGCATTTGCCAAATCAGTCAATTATTGACGCGGCTTTATCGATAGTTCTCGGTATCCGGTACGCCCATCGTCCTCCCGTAGGAAACGGTGGTCCGGTGACTCCCCAATAACGATTTCCGCGGTCGTGTATACGATATTACCCTCCAGGAGGTGCCCACCCACCATATGACCGGTGCTATCGGCTAGACTGAGGTGGAGGTGACTCCCGTGGGTACTCACCGTACCGACCAGACTGACAATTTCGAAGTGGCCGGTGCCTGACGTACCATCAGGTTGGTTGGCAAACCGCAAATGCCAGTCAGTAAGACTTCCGACGCAAGTGATGATGTACCCCGCTTCAATCTGGTGTTCGTCAGCGTATTGCTGGATGCTTTCCCGTAGGTCTTGCCCTGGTAGTAAACGGAAGGGATGGACGCGGTTGGCTTGATCCGACATGGAATGGGTAGATGGCTGGCAGGAGAAAATGACTACCGATAGCAGTAGCACCGCCCATTTTAGGACAATGCGGGAGGTCACGGCAGAGATAGTATTTGGCATAGACTGCAATGTAGTTACAGGCTAATACCAAATCAAATACGATCTCTCCTTAGGGAGTAAATGTAAACTGCAGGTTAAATCTGGACTGGTCGCCGGGTATATTACTGGTCGGACGACTAGTCGTCCGACCAGTAGTGGCGCGACCACTACCCGTCCGACCACTCCACCTACAGCGCAATCGGCGCCCCCAGCAACTCATCCGGTATCCCGAACCCGTCCACCAGCACACCCGCCTCCGGCCGGAGCTCAGCGCAGAGTACGTCCACCCACTTTCGGATCGCCTTGCTCTTCTGACCGCTTATGTACCCACTCTCCATATACCAGGCAGCGTGCTGTTCGAGCGTATGGGCAGCATAGAGTTGGATGGTTTTTTCCAGTAGTGTACCAACTTCCGCATCGGTATCCTTTCCCTTCGCTTCATCCACCTTTTCCAGGGAAGAATCGAGCACCAGCTGTTCGACGTAGGCCTCCGCCGCGGTGATCATGTGCGTCTGGCAGAGCAGACCGGCCTCGTACGCACTCTTGCCGTCCTTGATGTAGGCCCGTAGCCGCTGGGCTAATGTGCTCACCAGCCGCCGCGTGCGGAAGTGGAAGGCGGATTGGTAAAAGCTGCGGCCTTCCAGGTGCTCGCGGTCCGTCTGCCGGACAACGATCGGGTTCTGCTCGGTCACAATGGTGCCCATCCGGCGACCGATGAACTTCAGGACCGCGAAGTTGCCATCCTCCTGGAAGGATTTCTTGAACTCCGTCAGCAGACTCTTAGCCAGCAACTGCATCAATACCGTATTGTCGCCCTCGAAGGTGGTAAAGATGTCCGTGTCAGCCTTCAGGTCGGCAATGCGGTTCTCCGCCAGGTAGCCCTTTCCGCCGGTGGCTTCCCGACACTCCTGAATGGACGAGGTGGTGAACCAGGTGGCGTAGGATTTCATCCCGGCGGCCATGGCCTCGATCTCGCGCATGTCCTCCTCGGTACGGTTCACGAATCGCTCCAGCAGGTGATCCAGGCCAAATTGGATCGCGTAAGCTTTGGCCACCAGCGGAATCAATCGCCGTTGCTGGTTCGGGTAGTTGAGAATGATGGTTTCCGAACGCATCGACTCGGAAGGAAACTGCCGCCGCCGCAGACCATACCGCACCGCGATAGCCAGCGCCGATTTGGCCGCGCTCAGTCCTGCCCGGGGCACGAATACCCGGCCACCGACCAGCGTGCCCAGCATGGTGAAAAAGCGACGGCCCGGACTCTTGATCGGACTCTCGTACTCGCCGTCGCCGTTGATTCCCCCGTATTTATTCAGCAAGTTGGCCACCGGTACCCGCACGTGGTCGAACCAGAGCCGGCCGTTATCCACGCCGTTCAGGCCCATCTTGTAGCCGTTATCCTCCACCCGGATGCCGGGCAGGACCAGTCCCTCTTCGTCACGAATCGGTACGACCACCGCGTGTACACCGTGGCTCTTGCCATTGACGATAAGCTGGGAGAAGACGGCCGCCATTCGGGCGTGCATCGCGTTACCGATGTATTCCTTACCCGCGGCCACGCTCGGAGAGTGGACGATCAGTTCCTCGGTTTCCGGATCGTACACCGCCGTGGTTTCCAGGCCGCGCACGTTACTGCCGTGGCCCGTTTCCGTCATCGCAAAGCAGCCGGGAAGCTCGAGCTGGCCGGTGGCGTGCAGGTATTTGTCGTGGTGGGACTTCGTCCCCAAGTTGTACACGGCGCCCCCCCAGAGCCCGAATTGAACCCCGAATTTAATCACCAAACTCAGGTCGTGGTACGCTATCGTCTCGAAGGCCGCCGCGTAGTCCGACATGCTGTCTTGCCCGCCGTACTCCTCCGGATAAGACAGCGCCCCAATACCCTCCTCGGCCAGTTCCTTGCACCACCGAAGTACTTGCTCGCGGTAATCTTCCTTGATGCGCAGGGTCGGGCGCTCGAAGGAAGGACGGAGCAAAATCTGCTTGGTCCGCTCGATCACGTCGCTATGACCGTCCTCCAGGATATTCTGTAGCGCCTTCGGGTCGATGCGCGAGCCCGTGATAGCTTCCGTGAGTTTCTCCCGTTCGTCATAAAGTGGAAACAGGGACCGGTAGGTGTCTTCCTCCACGCCCCCAAGCAGCTCCTCGATGCGTCTCAGCGCCGGCACTTGTTCTTCCCAGAATGCCTGGCGGGCGTCGGGCGCTTCCTCCGCGGCGAGGCCCAGCCAGCTACCCAGCTCGGCCAGACTGGCTGGACGGTCGCTGGGAAGGGCTTCGGCCGCCTCCCGGCCACTGCTCAACCACTGCTGGTAGCGCTCCCGGGCGGGGGGACGCGCCGGATCGCTCCATTCAAGTAATAGAATCTTATCCTCCCGCGATAAAAAGGGTAGGCCCGCGGCCTCCTCGCGGATCGATTCGATTTCGTGCACACTCAGGTGTCGGTCCGACCAGGCGGCGTACAAAAACGGAACCATTGCCTGGATTCCGGGGGAAAGGGAAGTATTGCTTTGGAGGTCTGCGCCCATGCCTGATCGATGTTTGGTTTTTAAAACGCGGCATAGCTACCCCGGGTTGGTTAGGCTGTGTCGTTAACCGTTCTGTCTGTTAATTCTTCAGGCTTTCTTTTTTGCGCCGGTGCGCAGGATAAACGCTTCATCCGAAAGCGGAAGTCGTTCGTCGAGCTCGAATTTCTCTGCCCCGCTATCCGTGTCGGGAGCAACCTCCAGTCGCTGGGCAAGTTGCAGGGGCGGTTTAGACCGGAGGTAGAAAACGAGAGCGAAAATGGGTAAATAAAACAGCGTCAGGATTCGGGCGGCACCCTCCAGATTTTCCCAATTGGTAAAACTGAACAACACGATGTAGGGTAAAACAATACCTACCACGGAAAGCAGGAGCACTTCCAGATACCCCATAACTTCCTTACCCTCCGTCAGGTAATTGTCCGTTGGATCATCGGGGTTAAAGACTACGTGATACCGCCGGTAGCGGGCGAGTTGCTTTAAAAAAGGCACGGCGTCGGCCTGGCTGATTTGCCCTAATCCGGGGGCCAACCGATGACCCGTGTAGCGTTTTCCTCTCGCATAAAACACATAAGGATTCTCCAGCTCGGCCCGATAGTACTGTACGGTGCGGAAGTTATCATGGTAGCCAAGGGGTAACCGGTCGGGCCCGTCGGCTAGTACTGCCGGAGCACGTGGCCAGCCCAGCGTCCGCTGATGCCTGATCTCCCGCTTCAGGATCCAAACGAGATACAGTGTGCTGAGCATAAAACACCCGATGGCCAGTCCGTCAAAGAGCGTCATTCGATTGGCTTGGCTTTAAAGAGACTTCATCCGGGTAAGTCAGCCGCAGCGGCCGGTCTTCCAGGCTTGTAAGGAGCTCATCATCGGTGGTTCTGGTCAGTTCTTGTAGTTCACTCTCGGTGGTGGTTACCGGAAGCAGCAATTTGCCGAGGTCAAAAACCGGTTGGGCGAGAAAGTAGATCACTAGTAAGATAACTGCCAGGACAACCGCCGCTATAAACAGCACCGTTAGCTTCTGCGTAGCGGGAAAACCGTCAGAATTAAACCACAGCAGGGCTCCGGGTAAGAGCATGCCGTAGATCACGAACAACCACAGTTTGCCGTAGCCCAGGATAGGCCTTCCTATGGTCAGGTAGTTTTCTTCGGGCCGGTCCGGGTTGAAATACACTTCGTATTTCCGGCTCTGGGACAGGCCTTTCAGGAACACCTTCGTCTCATCGACATTCAACAGGACGAGTTTCGGAGCCAACCACCGGCCCGTATACTGTTTTCCACGGGCGTAGAAAATGTATGGTTGGGCGAGTTCCGCTCTATAAAAAGTAGTTTCTCCGAGGTGGTTGGCTTCTCCGGGGCGGAGTCTGTCCTCGCCTTCCTCCAGTATCGCTACCGCCCGGGGCCAGGTGAGTACCCGTTGCCGGTTCGCTTCCTGTCGGGCCCGCCGTACGAAGCGGATCCACGAAAGGAGTAGGACCACGATGGCGATTATGATGGAGATCATCTAGCGCCAGAGTTGTTCGCGCCGCGCCTGTTCGGAAGCCAGTTTACTACTGGCCTGCAGGCGGGCGGTGAGCAGATGCAGTCTTCCTGCCGGTTCTCGGGTGTAGATAGCTTCGAATTCCTGTTCCACCACGCCGCTGAGTAGCTCAGCGAGTTGATCGGCATCCTTTCGGTTTCCGAGGGCGGAGGGTACGCCCAGGTAGTATTCCCCCTTCGTCCAGTCATCGGGCAACTTCATTCGCAGCAGGTAACGGGGGTTATCCACCGGGGACATCAGTTCACCCAGGGCACCCGCGAAGAGCTGGCCGTCATGGTGTTCCGCCTCGGAGAGAAAAACGATTTCTTCCCCGGCTTCTTCTTCCAGTCGCAGGCGATCTGGCGTAGCCGAATGGAAGTGCCTTCCCCGGTGCAGCCCCTCCGCCAGGGCGCGTCCGTAGGCGAGCAGTCGCGACCGCGTGTCCGCGAGTAGCGTATGTCGACGGGCCGCCTCGTCACGCTTCAGCTCGGGGCGAAAGGCAGACTGTGCCACCATCCAGCTGAAATAAACGCCCACAAACAGGAGGGGAGCCTGCCACCCAACACTAACCAGCAATAGCAGAGCAAGTACCAGGGGATGCCCGATGTGGGGACTCAGGTTCACCTCGTTAGCAAATATCGGATTGCGGTCGCTCCGTTCCAGCCGGGGGCGGGCCGCTTCGCGCAGACGAAGTAGCCTGGGCACGTAATACAAGGCCCCCGCTCCGCCAATGACCGCAGCAATCCACGGTAGAAACGGTGCCGCCACTACACTACCCGCCAGGGCGCCCACCAGCGCAACCAGGCACGCCACCTTCATCTGCAGTAGAACCATCCGGTAGCGTTCTTCGATATGCCGGTCCACGGATTCCCGGTAGTGAAGGGTCAGCGGATCTTCGCTTTCGTAGTAGCGCTCGGAGGGCGGGCGGATCGTTTCCACCAGCTGGGTACCCGCTCCCAGGGCTTCCTCCCACCGCCGAGCTAGATCGTCGCGGTTGGTGGCCCGCGCTTCGGTCAGTTCCCGGAGTTCCAGCATCGACTCCGCACTCGTGGTCCTGAATGAGGCCGCGGCCGGCAGGGTGGGTACGTCAGAAGCGCCCGACTGGCCCGACGCCTTGCTGAATTGAATGTTGTAGCGCTCCAGGCCATTCTGGATGGCCGGCTTCCCTACCAGGCGGGGGCCGGCAAATCCCCGGAACCGGCGACGCATCCGGTCCACCTCCGGTCCGCCGCGATGGACGTCGGGGTGTACGACCACCGGGTGCCAGATGTTAGCGGTTTTATCCGGTTTGCCGCGCACCGTCCGGATAGCCCGCCCCCGCATTTGATTGCTGAGGACGAAGCTGCCTACCCGGTTGGCCAGGATCAGGCTGTTTACGATGGGCGCATCCCAGCCCTCGCCAAGCAACGACTTGGTTCCCACGATCACGTGTATCCCCCCTTCGGCAAAGAGCTGGGTGATCCAACCGACGATATGCTTATTCGCAACGGCCGCCGTGTCCAGGATCAGGTATTCGGAGTCGGGAAAAAGCGGGCGGGAAGTGATGACCGTCTCGTTCGGTAGCTGCTCGTAAGCGATCTCCAATAGCCGTCGCTCCACTGACGCGGGTACGATGACCAGGGAGCCGGAAAGCAAACAGAGATGGCTCTTGTAATATGCGCTCTCCTGCCTGCGCAGGGCTTCGAAGACCGGCACGGTACCCACTTTGAGTAGGGACCGACGATCGTGCTCCGTCGTGGGCAGATATTCCGCGTGAATGTTATCGGTGAGGATCACCAGGCGCAGTTCGTCCAGCAGCGCATCGCTTTCCAGTTCCGTGATGTGAATTAAGGCGTCCAACTTGGCCTGCGGACTTTCCAGTTCGTCCGCCGCTGCCCCGCTGACCGGTGGCAGCGGTTCGTCCAGACGGAGTTTGCCACGATCCCAGGCCCCCATCGCGGAGAGGCCCCTGCGGTAGGGTTGTAGATGGGGTTTGGCGTGCTCGTGGCGGAAGTAGTCGTCCTGTCGAAGGGCCCGTTCCAGAAAAACCTTCAGCCAGTAATCGTTGAGGACCGGGGCGAGCGTAGCTTCCCCGTGTAGTACACCCAGCGCCGGCGGCGGCGGTTCGCTTCCCTGGGCCCGCAGGACACTGAGTAGCGAAGTGAAGTATTCGGGGTGTTCGAAGATCTCCGTGTAGTGCGCCTCCGGCTCCCGTAGCCAGGGGTGATCGCGGATGAGGTAGGCCAGTTCCGATCGGGTGTAAGCCAACTTCAGTAGCTCCTCTTTGCGATCCTGCCATTCCCTTAGTAGTCGTCCCTCCCCGGGCGGAGGTAGAATGGGGTAAAGGTAGTCCTGGTGCGGACACAGATCGCCGCTGGCTACCAGTTCGGGGATGCTGATCTCCTCGTCGATCTCCCCGCAGAAGCTATGGTAGCGCCGCCATTCTATTCCGCTAACGTCGTAGGGTGGGGTAGCGGTCAGGGCCACCAGTTCGGGGGTGTAGCGTTCGGCCACCGCATCCAGCACCCGCCACCATTCTCTTCGTAAGTGATGGCATTCGTCTACGACCAACGTCTCTACCCATTCCAGGCCGTCAGTGCCCGATTTTTCGTGGTAGGCCCACAGCGCCTGGTAGGTTACGACGGTGAGCGTAGCCGGGGCGTAGAGATCGATGGAAACGTGGTCCATATCTCCGCCAAAATCGGCGTGGAACCGCTCGATCCATTGTTCACGGATGGTCAGGTTAGGGGCCAGCACCAGGGCCCGCCCGCCTAGTCGACGCATTATTTCCAGTCCCAGCACCGTTTTCCCCGCGCCGGGTGGTGCGACGATGTGGATTTTGCGATCGTCGCGGTACTGCTCGAGCCGGTCGAGGATCCGCGCCTGGTAGTCGCGCCAGGAAAAACGAAAGGTAAGTTCGGGCAGCGGCATTTCGAAAGGTAGGGTACGCCAGGATACCAGTGTAAATATTCCTATTTGGCACGCATGTCGTTCCACGCGTGGAATTCCTCCTCCCGGTCTTCGCGTTCGAGTAATATCATTACTATACCATCTTCTCCCACGGTAACTTGCTCACCCGGACTCTCCAGGCTGGTTGCCGCGATAAACAATTCTTTTTTCGCGGGATCCGGATAAAACACCGAATCCAGATCCACCCAGTAGGATCCCGAACGAATACGGGAAACGGTATACTCACCCTCCCACCCCCGTTTGATTTCAAAGGACTGGTAATCGGGATGAGAGATGCGAACGGTCAATTGCCGATCCGCACCAACGTAGATGGCATGAAAATAGCCCGCCCCATCCGTGCGTACCCGCGTGTCGGTCTCCAGCACTTCCACCCTGGCTCCGGTAAGCGGTTCTCCGGATCCGGCATCGTATACCCGGCCCTCGTAAACGACTTCGCGCTCGCAGGCTAGGAAGATCCAGCATGTGCATAAGAGCAAGAGCGAATTAAAACGAAGCATAAGAGATGAGGGTACTGCGGAAGACGAGTCACTGCGCATCCGCAGTGATGACAAGAGGGTTACATTGCCATAACGGAGACTGGAATAACAAGAAATATATCCTCGGGGCAAATTTTTTCCACAAGTATATAATTGACTATTCTCACATTATGTGATTTTAATAGCGCACATATATCTTTTAATGGGGACAGCAGTCACGTTGATCACCCTGTTTGATAATGACATGCTACTCCGGTTGATATTAAACCCCATATTCGTGGAAATTCAGATAGTTACAACGGGCTTTGCGGGGCACTTGTAGGTCCGGGGCGAAATTTCGGTTTCTATATTAGCAATATTCATCCATTGCCTTTTGGCATAACAAACACCCCGTGACACGTACACTCCTGACGGGCCTGTTGGTCCTCCTCCTACTTCCCCTCACCGCACAGATGGCCAACACAAAAAAGGCCATCACCGAAATCCGCCGCAGTAAAATCATCCTCGGCGTCACCGGCGACGAACAGATCGACCAGCGTCTCCGTACCGCCGTCGATAGCTTCTGGCGGGTAGGCCGCATCACGGATGAAATGCCTTGCGAGGAAGCACTCGAAGTGGCGAATAAGGACGACCGCACCATGGTCCTGTACTTCGATAATATGAAGAGTGAAACCAGTATGATGCAGAATCCTCAAGTT
>JBASAV010000072.1:0-4100 GCA_049650785.1 Lewinella sp.
TCCTTGTCTCAGGACGTCTCATTATCCGGTAGCGGTAAAAGCTACCGCCTATTCCGGGTCGTATTCGTGGGGTTGGCCCTGCTTACGGTTATCGTATTGGCTTCGGTCGTTCCGGAGCTAACGGCCATTGACGTACGTCAGAAGCTCGGTCACGCGCTGGACCTAGAGCAAGATCTTGGCAAACTGCTGTCCATCGTACAGGATGCCGAGAGTGGCCAACGCGGATATCTACTTACCGGGGACCGGGCATACCTCGAGCCCTATATGAAGGCGCGAGAAAGTTACTCATCCGTCGTGGAGAACCTCGGACAAGATGTTGCCTATGATCCATCCCAGTTGGACCGCGTAGCGCGGGTCCGGGCTACCGTCGATTTTAAATTAGCCGAATTAGACAGTACCATCAGGATGATTCAGCGGGGAGACACGCTTGCGTTGAGGGAGCTGTTAAACAGCAATCAGGGCCTGTATGCCATGGACAGTATCCGGTACTACATTAGCAGTTTACGGAACACCGAAATGCGCGACATCCGCATCGGCCAGGCGCAACTCGCCCAGTTGAGTACGGTAACCACCGTGCTTCGCTTTTTAGGCGTAGTCGGCCTGGGCTTCGTCTTTTACTATATCTACTCCCAGGTTCGGCCACTTTTCGATACCATCACTACCTCCAACAGCCGGTTGAAGGAAGAGAACGCCGAGCGTCGGCGGGTGGAAGGTAAAAACCGCGAATTGATCGAGGACCTGAACGGCAAAAACGCCGAGCTTGACCAGTTCGCCTATATCGCTTCTCACGACTTGCGGGAGCCCCTACGGACCGTAAGCAACTACATCGAAGTTCTCGGCGAAGAGTACGGTAATCAGTTAGACCAGGCCGGACACCTCCATCTCTCCACCATTCACCGCGCTACCGACCGGATGCGAAGCCTCATCGAAACCCTGCTTTCGTATAGCCGGATCGGACAGTCCGAAGCGCCTAAGCATCTCAACCTGGCCCAACCCATCGGAGAAGCCATCGAAAACCTTGCCCTTCGAGTAGAAGAATCAGGCGCGCTGATCGATATCGGCGACCTGCCGACCGCAGAGGGTTATCCCATTGCCCTGCGGCAACTGTTTCAGAACCTGCTGGCCAACGCTATCAAGTTCCACGGGCCGGACGAGCCACCCCGCATTGAAATCCGGGGACAGACGAAAGACGATCGGGTTCAGATTACCATCCGGGACTACGGAATCGGCATCAATAAAATCGACCAAGAGAAAATTTTTCAGCTATTCACCCGACTAGATACTTCCCAAATGCAGGAAGGGCAGGGAATTGGGCTTGCATTTTGTCAAAAAATAGTACAATTGCACCAGGGAACCCTCGCCGTGCATAGCGAACCGGGTCTCGGCTGTACTTTCACAGTCGTCTTACCCAGTAGTTTAAAGAATGAAGAAGCTAGGGTGCATTATGCTGATTGACGACTCGGAAACGGACAACTTTATCCATTCCCGCCGACTCAAAAAAATGGAACTGTCCGACCAGATCGTTATCCGAAAGGATGGACGGGAAGGATTGGCATATCTCACCGAGGCCGACTTGGTCGGCCGGCCAGACCTCCTTTTCCTGGATATTAATATGCCGGTCATGGACGGTTGGGAATTCCTCGATGCCTACCAGCAATTGGCAGACGAGAAACGGGCCCGGGTGACCATCGTGATGCTGACCAGCTCCGTAGGCGATACGGACTATTCCCGCGCCCATTCCTACGAGACCATTGACGGCCACATAGCCAAACCGCTTACCGAAGAGAAGATCAACGCGCTGGTCTCCCGTTACTTTTCCTCCTAGCCTCTGCTTACTACCCACTTGCGGATAGCCAACATGGTACCGAAGTGCAGGGCCTCGTGCGTGTTGTTGAACGTGATGGCATGGTCGATACTACTCACTTCTACGCCCATTTGGGTGGTGTAGGGACGGAAACTGGACCAGTCCAGGCTGTCGTACGCTTCCGATAACTCCTCACTTCCCGTAGTAAGACGGGAACGGATGTAGGGAAGATCCTCCTCCATACCCTCCACTGGCTTGGTCCCGGGCCGGTACCGCCCGATAAAGTCCTTCTTGGCGGGGGTTGGGTGCCCACCGAGGGCGAATGTCAGCAGGTCACTCACCGCCACTATGTGACCCACATTCCAAAGAATATGATTATTCAGGAATGGTGGTACCGCACAGAGCTGCTCGGCGTCCATTTTATCCACGAGCGTCAATAGCCGGTGGCGAATTTTTTTGTGATCGCTAAGGGATTGCTGGACACCGCTGGTCATGTTAGAGCGTTTTGTTACAGTACAGATACCCTACCCCAGCGAAAAGTTTGGGAGTACCCAGCGACGCGGCTCATTTAGCCGAGCAAGCGTATAGAGCGTCCGTTGCAGGGGAGCGGCACCTCCGGTGGAAACAAAGTCGTAGCGGGGTGAAGGATCCTCGCTTGGGGCCAGCATAGCCCGTTTCACCAGAAGGCGTTCTACCTGCCGCGCCGCCGCCCCGGAAGGGTCGATTACGCGGGCTCCTTCTGGTAAGACGGCTGCGATGTCCTTGGCCACCAGGGGGTAGTGCGTACAGCCGAGGACCACTGTGTCCAGCGGTCCGGCAGTGGCTAATAATTCCGCCAGGTATCGCTTGATTTGAGGCGACCCAGGGCCGTGCGCCTCGATCAACGGAACCAGTCCTTCGCAGGGATTTTCCCACACGGGACGGTCGGCCAGGTATTTCTGCCGGAGGGCCCGGTAGCGCGGGCTGCGCAGCGTGACGGCCGTGGCCATGACGCCAACGCGGTTACCCGTAGCGGCCGGTTTGACGGCGGGCTCCAGCCCGACGAAAGGAATGTCCGGATATAAATCGCGAAGGGTATCGATAGCCATGCTGGTGGCGGTGTTACAGGCCACCACCACCATCTTGACCCCCGAGGAGAGGAGGCGGTCCGTTATCCGCCGACTGAAATCCAGCACCTCCCCGTCGGTCCGCGCCCCGTACGGGGCGTTGGCGGTATCGGCTACGTAGAGCAGGCTTTCCCGTGGCAATAGCCCGGAAATAGCATTGGCGACCGAGAGGCCGCCAATGCCGGAGTCAAAGACTCCAATGGATCCGTTATGTGGGGGCAGATACAAGGGAGGATGCTTACATGCCCAGCTTGGCGCGTACCATGGCGGTCACGTCCTGGCTGTCCTGGCCGTAAAGCAGTACCTGCTCGTCGAAAATGAACTGGAAGCCGTTCTCTTCGGCCACCTCCTTAATGGCGGTGTTGATGGAGTCGTAGATCGGGGTCAGGAGCGTCTGCCGCTTCTTCTGCAGGTCGGCCATCATCTTCTGCTCGAAGTTAGCGATCTCTTCCTCCCTTGCCTGAAGCTTAGCGGCTTCCTCTTGCTGCTGCTTGGGGCTCAGGGTTCCTTCCTGGGCGGCTCTCTGAAGGGTTTGGTAGTCGGTCTGGAAGGTTTCCACCATACCCTGACCTTGCTTCTGGAGCTGCTTTTGCAGGGCCTCCAGGTTCGACTCGGCGGCCTTGGTGGCGGGGAGCTCGGAAAGGAGTTCTGCGGAATTCACGTAGCCGAATTTCTGTGCCGATACGGTAGCGGTAGCGACCAGTAGCATGAGGGCTACGAAAGTGAATTTGAAAAATTTCATGATTGTAGTTTAGTTCGAATTTGGAGTGTAGGGATAGGAAACAACCCGGGCGGCATTCAGTATTGTACCCGCCTAGTTATTGCCTAGTTTTTGAGGCTTCGGAGCACTTCGTCGGTTTTGTCGTACTGCTCACTGGAGAAGATGATTCCGGCGGAGCCGGCCCGATCGAAGATGAAGTCGTAGTTGTTCTGGTTAGCGTAGGTTTCGATGGCCTCGTAGATCGCATCCTGGATGGGTTGGATGAGCTCCTGCCGGCGCTGGAAGAGCGAACCGTCGGGTCCGAAGCGATCGGCTTGCATGCTGCGGACCTTGGTTTCCCGGTCGAAGATGGCCTGCTCCTCGGCCTGGCGCTGCTCGTCGGTCATCAGGACCTGCTCGGCCTGATACTTATTGTAAAGCCCTTTAATAGCGTCGTATTCCTGGTTGATCTCCTGCTGCCACTTGGCGG
>JBASAV010000073.1:0-2505 GCA_049650785.1 Lewinella sp.
TGCTGAAGAAGACCGCGCGATCGGCATTATCGTCGAAGGGCTTACCGGCTTTGTCGACGTGGACAAACTTACGCTTAAAGAAGTCTTCGTTATCCAGGAAGTATACCTGCATGCGGACGCCTTTGTCGGGCAGGGAGGCAACCTTGATGATGAGCGGATAATCGTCGTCATCGACGATGATGTTCATGCCGGAGAGGCGGACGACTTCGTGGAGGCGGTGGCGACGTTCGTTGATGGTGCCGTAGCGCGGCATCAACACGCGGATTTCCATTTGCTTTTTCTGCAAATACGGGGCTAGGGCCCTCACGGTAGTGGCTATTTCGGTCAGCTCCGTGTAGGGATCCATTTCCTGGGTTACAATCAGGACTTTGGTTTTACTCATATCTTCGGATCGCGTTTCAGATTTTTGACGAAACCGGCCGCCATTGCCGCCGGACACGGGAGCCCTCACGCGGCCCCAAGGGTGGCAAAGTTACAAAATATTGCCGACACCCCCTATCTTCGCCGCCCTTTAGCGGAGCTCCCGCCCGACATATTTATCCGGCTTTTGCAGACATTCACCACAGCATCAGCGCTTTCCGAGGCCCTGGCCGCCGTCCGCCGCCCCGGGACGACCATCGGTTTTGTGCCCACGATGGGCGCCCTCCACCGGGGTCACGCGGCCCTGATCAAGGCCTGTGGCCGGGAATGTGCGTTCACCGTGGCAAGTATTTTTGTTAATCCCACCCAGTTCAACGAAGCGTCCGATCTGGATACCTATCCCCGTACACCGGAGAGCGACCGCCTCCTGCTCGAGGACCACGGATGCGATTTTCTCTACCTGCCGGACGTGGCCGATGTATACCCCGACGGACCGGACACGGAAAGCCTGGCCATGCACCTGGACTACGGTACCCTCACCGAGCGGCTCGAAGGAGCGCACCGGCCCGGGCATTTTGCCGGGGTGGTGCAGGTCGTTAATCGCCTGCTGGAGATCGTGGATCCGGATGTTTTATTCCTGGGGCAGAAGGACTACCAACAGGTTGCCGTGGTGCGCCGTATGGTCTCGCTGCTGGATCTTCGGGTAAGGCTGCAGATCGTCTCCACCGTGCGTGAACAGGATGGCCTGGCCCTCAGTAGCCGTAACCGCCGTCTGAGCCCGGATGAGCGGCTGGCTGCCGGGAAAATCAATCAACACCTGGCCGCGGTGGCCGCGGGCCTGCGCTCGGGCTGGCCCGCGCGAGAACTCGAAAGGCTGGCCTGCGAGGGGATGTCGGCCCTGCCCTACCTACAGCCCGAATACGTCGAGGTGGTGGACGCCCGGACCCTGTTGCCCTATGAAGATGGTCAAGCCGTCGAGGAGCTAGCCGTAGTCGCCGCCGTCAGGGTAGGGGAGGTACGCCTCATTGATAACCGTATCGCCTACCGCGCCAACCCTAGCTAGTGCCCGTGCGTTTCAATGCCGGACTTTTACATAGCCCAACCACTTTATTCGATTATGCTGATTCAACGCTTTAAGGGAAAAATTCACCGCGCTACCGTCACCGAGGCCAACCTCAATTACGTAGGTAGTATCACCATCGACGGCACGCTGCTTGATGCTGCCGGCATCCTGGAAGGAGAAAAGGTCCAGATCGTCAATAACAATAACGGCGAGCGCATCGAGACCTATACCATCCGCGGGGAGGAGGGCTCGGGCATCATCTGCCTTAACGGAGCCGCGGCCCGTCGCTGCCAGGTGGGCGACGTGGTCATCATTATTGCCTACGGTTATATGACCGAGGATGAGGCCCGGGCCTTCGAGCCTAAGGTGGCGTTCCCCGATACCGATAATAAGCTGTAGGGCGCCGGGGCGCAGGAAGATGAGCTCGTTGAATATTGGCGAGCCGATCGGCTATTGCCCCATTCCCAAACTTTAACATATCGCGGACACCACCACCTGCAATTAGCGCCACGAACCCGCCGTTAACCCCCCGAACGCGCAAGAACCCCGGTTGAGTTTTTTACCATTTTAAACCAACCGATATGAAATCCTTATTTGCTTTTTTACTGATTTTCGCTACCGCATCCTTCGCCACCGGCTTGCACGCCCAGGACGAGATGACCGTAGCCGAGAGCTCCATCGGAGCCCTTGTACACGAGAATGCCGAAACCACGACACTGGCCAAGGCCCTCGATGCCGCCGGATTGACCGTCGCCCTGGAGGGCGGAGAAGGGATGATCCTCATGGCACCCACCGACGCCGCTTTTGCCGCCCTGCCGGCCGGCACCCTGGAAGCGCTACTGCTGCCGGAAAACGCCGAAGCACTAACCGCCCTGCTTCAGTATCACCTGATCGACAGCGCCGACGAGACGTCCACCGCAGTCCTGACGGAGGTGCTCGACAGTGGCGATGTCACCGTGGGCGAACAGCTCGAAGGGGGCAACGGTACCGTCTACCTGATCGACCAGGTACTCGTACCCGCTGACTTCGATCTGGAAGGACTGACCGGGAATAATTAATTCCCCTACTCCCCCCTCCACTTC
>JBASAV010000074.1:0-3689 GCA_049650785.1 Lewinella sp.
ACCCCCGGTAGAGCCCCAGGTCGACGAACGGGTGCTGGCGTACACCCTCGACCCGGGCACCCGTTACCAAACCGTCCATAACTTCGGGGCCTCCGATGCCTGGACCATCCAGTACGTCGGGGAAAACTGGCCCGAGAAGCAGCGTAACGAGATCGCCGACTTACTCTTCAGCACGGAGACGGACGAGGACGGAACTCCAACCGGTATCGGACTGACCGCCTGGCGCTTCAATATCGGAGCGGGTAGCGCTCCCCAGGGAGACGGTAGCGGCATCACCAGCGAATGGCGCCGGGCCGAGTCCTTCGGTAATCCGGATGGCACCTACGACTGGTCGCGCCACGCCGGCCAGCGGTGGATGCTGCAGGCGGCAAAAGATCGTGGCGTGGAAACCTTCATCGGCTTTGTCAACAGTCCGCCCGTCTGGATGACCCGCAACGGGAAAGCGTACTCCGAAGACGGCAAGGAATCTAACCTGAAGCCGGAGCACTACGGTGACTTTGCCGATTACCTGGTGGCGATCGTACAGGGCGTGGAGCGCGAGACCGGCATCCCCTTCGACTTCCTGAGCCCCTTCAACGAGCCGCAGTGGGAGTGGATGTGCTGCAAGCAGGAGGGAACCCCCTACGACAACGATGAACTGGCGGCCGTGACCCGGGAGATCAATACTGCCTTTACCCAGGCCGGAATAGAAGATACGGAGATCGGGATCGCCGAAACCGCCCAGGTCGAGTACCTCTACAAACCCGCTAAGGGACCCACCCAGCGGAGCGACCAGCTACGGGCCTTCTTCGATCCGGACTCCGAGCTGTACCTGGGTGATCTGGAACATTTGGCGCCGGAGGTAGCGGTCCACGACTACTTCTCCACCTGGCCGGTGGAAAACCTGGTCCGTACCCGCAAGGAAGCCTGGAAGGCGCTGCAGCAGATCAACCCCGAACTGGAATACACGGCCAGCGAGTACTGCCTGCTGGAGGATAACGAAGAAGTGAAGGGGCCGGGTCGCGACCTCGGCATGGACCCGGCACTGTACCTGGCCCGCGTGATGCAGGCCGACTTTCTGTTCGCCAACGCCAGCTCCTGGCAGTGGTGGCTGGGGGTGAGCAACGGCGACTACAAAGATGGATTAGTCTACACCGACAACGACAAGTTTGCGGGGGAGGTGTACGATTCGAAGTTGTTGTGGACGGTGGGTAATTTCTCTTATTTCCTGCGCCCCGGCGCCATCCGTATTTCTATTGAACGCGCCGATGGTACGCCGTCCGAAGAGGGCTTTCCGGACGGGGTCATTGCCTCGGCCTTTGAAAACGAGGACGGAAGCCGGGTTATGATATTTGTCAACCAGCGTCCGGAGCCGCAGCCGGTGAGGATTGCCGGAACCGCAGCGAATACGGCCACCTTCCGGGCTTACGTAACCACCGATGCCGAGGCGGACGATATGCGCTACGCCGGGGAATTCACGACGGCCGATGCCTACACGCTACCGGCCCGTTCGGTGATCACCTGGGTGATAGCAGGTTCCTGAATCGGCTGATGCACAAAACAGAAAAGCGGGTAGCCCACTGGACCACCCGCTTAGATGCTTGCCGTTAAGGCTTTACTGCTTGATCAGCTTCATTTGCTGTTTGGAAACCCGGGCGCCCTGGACTTCTACCCAGTACACGCCAGCCTGGAGGTCAGCTACGTCGATGCGTTCCTTCCGGCTATTCACTGGCTGACGGCGAATCAACTGTCCGACGCTAGTGAAAATTTTCAGTTCGACGTCATCGCCTATCTCCTCCGGGAATTGCACCTCAAAGGTTTGGGTGGCGGGGTTGGGATACAGGGAGATGCCCGAAGCGGTGGGACTAGCCGTTGTTGCCTGTGCAGGGGTATTGAGCCGGAGGTTGCCCGATACGGACTGGAAGCGGAACATCTGGTTCTGTGCGTTACCGATGCAGTCCCACTGCAGGAGATTAGCGCCGTCGCCGGCATTGTTCCCCGCTACGTCCAGGCACTTGCCGGAGTTCTCGGAGATAACACGCACCCAACCGCCGCTTCCGGCATTGGAGAAGTACCAGCGTTGGCCCGGTCCGCCCCAGTAGTCCCAGATGGCGATATTGGCCCCGTTTTCGGTGGAGACGTTGTACACGTCCATGGCCCGTCCCGTCGCGGTCAGCGGATGAAAGCTCCAGTACCCGCCGCCACGGTCTTCGGCGACCCAGTGCTGGTATTCGCCGCCCCAGTAGGACCACTGGTTGACGTTGGCCCCGTTGGCGGAGTTGAAATCGAATAGTTCGAGGGCCTTATCCTGGGCGTGGCGTGGCGTAATGCGGTAGACCGCCCCGTCGACGATGTTGCTTCCGCACGTACCGCAGGACGGACCCCCCGTTCCGCCGCCGCCACCTCCACCGGTACTCAGCTTGCCGGCACCGGCGTTGGCCTGGACGTGGCTCGGTACCTGGCTGGCGTTCAGGGCGGTGTAATTGTAAGGAGGCGTCCAGCCCACGCTGCTGACCTGGCCGTCAAAGCTGTTCGGATTGGAGCTCACGAACGAATTACCGATGTTCTGGATCTGCCCGGAAGCACTGCCCTGGGTGCTGGGCCGGCGGACGTTCTGAAAATAGTTTCGTTCCGCGTAAATGCGGGAATTGATGCGGACGCCGATGGCGTAATCACCAATGTTGCTAAAGTAATTGTTGAGCAGGTGGACCCGTCCGTGCCGGATCATCGGGTTGCGGCTCCGGGTGCCGTTCCACCAGTTGTAGGCCCAGGTGACGCGGTAATTTCCGGTATCTGAATCGGACGATCCGATGAGGTTCGTCTTCCGACTCTTGGAGAAGACGCAGTAGGATACCGTGATGTAATCCGATCCGTTCTTGATGTCCAGTTGCCCGTCGTAGGCCAGTTCGTTGGTCTGGTGATTCTCGAAGGAGCAGTGATCGATCCAGATGCGCGAGGAGCGGGATTGGATGACCAGCAAGTCGTATTCCGCGTTGGACGAGGTGCAGTTGGACGGCTGTCCACCCTCGGTCGGTGTCTCGCACTGCCAGTTGGGATCTCGGGCATCCTTGAGAAAGAGGTTTCGGATGATGACGTTGGATACGCCGCTGAGCTTGATGCCGCCGTGGAGGAGGGTGGCGTTATTGCCCTGTCCGACAAGGGTAGTGTTGGAGCCGATGTTGGCCATGTTGCCGATCCCGAGATCGATCGTCCCGCTGACGTAAACCACTTTGGGGTTGCTGCCGGATACGGCCGAGCGAAAGGCCGAGTTGGAGGTGACGGTCACTGGCGTGGCATTCCCGCCGCCGGTAACGCTTCCGCCGCTGGTGGCCCAGCCGAAGGGGGTGTCTACCAGGGCTTGCGCCTGGCATACGCTGAAGAGTAAACACAGGCTGATGGTTAAGCCGATGCTTCGAAACATGTATTTATACTGCATGATAGCTATTAAGGAAGTGAGAAAAAGGTGTTTTTCGTAGGGGAGTGTCCATTACAATTCCTGCTACCTGACTGGCAAGTCAAGCACGAGCGGCCTCGATCGGCTAATGGTTAAAATGACGTTTGTGGGAACTGGGGAATGGAAAGGGAGAACGCTAACGAAAGGCTATCCTGGCCAGACGGGAAAACATGCTAGGCTGATGCAAGCAGAGCTACCGGCGGTGAAGTGGCAAGGATCGAAGGGCTGGCTGCCAGATAGTACGGAGGGAGTTTAG
>JBASAV010000075.1:0-8716 GCA_049650785.1 Lewinella sp.
CCCTAAAACTCCCGTCCCCCAAACTCACTCTCCAACAGTTCCCCCTCTCCCTTCAGCTTCGTGAACTGGTAGCTCACCGAGAGCCGTAGAATATCCGTTTCGTAGACGTAATTCGTGGTGGTGAAAAAGTCGTCTTGAAAAGTGGTGATTCGTTGCGCATTGGCTTCCCATATCCCGAGCGCGATATTTTGCCACTGGAATTGGATACTTAGCCGCTGCTCGGGAAATCCCTTTCGCAATTACAGGTAAGGATTAAAAAAGCGGCTATCCACCCCCTGTGCCGTCACCTGTTCGCTCAGGTAATCGATGCCGAGCTGGCCGGTGAAGGTTTCCGAAAATTCCAGGTCCGTCACCGCGCTGATCGAATAGACGACGTTGCCCGTACTGACCGGCGTATCGAACAGCCGACCCTCGATCCGGTAATCGTAGACGTTACCGCCTAGGTACACCCGCCAGGCCGAAGTAGGGTAGAGGGTCAGGCCGGTCTCCAATCCGATCGCCCGGGCGTTGCCCGCGTTCGTGTAGATGCGGTTGAGAATCGTGTCGTTGTAAACGGTATTCACCCGGTTGATCACGTCGCGTACGTGCCGGTAGTAGAGGTTGGCGAAGGCGGAGTTGTCGCCCCAGTTGCCGGTCATCCCGATCTCGGCCACGTCACTGAATTCCGGCAGCAGTTCGGCATCGCCCTGCTCCAGGGTTTCGTTGTGCTCCCGCTCGGGGAAGGGGGTCATCTTGAAGGTGGTCGTCCGTTCGATGCGGCGGCTGTATCCGGCCTTTAGCGATAAGCCATCTTGTAGTTGGTACTTCAGATTGGCGGAGGGGAAAAGATTCACGCGGTCAAGCCGGTAGGTCGTGTCGGGCCGGTCCAGGGTTACCCGGCGGTCGAAGTATTCCACGCGCAGTCCTCCGCTGAATTCCAATTTCCCCCTGGTGCCACTAACCTGACTATAAACCGAGTGAATATCCCGCCGCAGCAGAATGCCATTCGTGAATTCCGGGTTGATCACCAGCCGGTTGGTAGTGAAATCCTTGTCGAGGTACACGAAGTCCCCCGGATGCTTGAGATAACGGAATTGGTAGCCGCTTTCCCAGTCGAGCTCCCCGACCCGGGTGGCAAAGTCAGCCTGAAGCCGGACGCCATCCAGCGGATTGTCGTTGTCATTGTACTGTAGCTGCAGGGTATCGGTGAGCTCCGGCCAGCTTAGAATGCGGTTATCGGTGGGTCCGCCCAGTACCGTGCGTTCGTACAGGCCACTTAGGGACAGGCTGCTTTCCTCACCGAGAGCCAGGCCGTAGTCCAGCGAGGCGATCAGGAAGTCACCCAGCCGGACCCGCAGGTTCTCGTTGTAGAACGTGCTGTTGGTGACGATGGAGCCTTCTTCGTAAACGTCGCCCCTCGCCAGGTACTGATCGTAGTAAAAGCGGGGGTCTTGCAGGGTCCCGGCTTCAAGCAATGACCGTCGTTGATCAGTGTAGAGTATATCGGCGGTACGGTACTGGGTACGCTTGCCGGCGTAGAGCCCCAGACCGATGCTTTGGGTGGTGGTAGGGGTGTAGTCGACGGACAGGCGGGCGGAGTAATTCTCCCGGTCGAAGCTGCGTTCCCCCGCGGAGGGAAATTCGGTGAGAACATTATTCCTCAGGGTATTGACGTACCCGATGCGTTGGCCGGCGAGGTCGTCGCGGCGGTAATCGAGTCCCAGCGTGGTTTGCCATTGGCCACCCCGGTAGCCGGCCGTGACGTCCGCCCCGTACCGCCGGGTTTGATCCGAATTGCCGTAGTCCCGCACGGTGGGCGCGCCGAGCATGGCGTTAGCGGTCACCGACCAACCATTGAGGCTGCCGTCCTTCATTCGAATATTCAGGATGCCTCCTTTTCCGTCCGGGTCGTACTTCGCGGAGGGAGCGGTGATGAATTCCACCGAAGCGATCGCGTTAGCGGGCAGTTGACCGAGTACGAGGAGGGGGTCCCCCTGCACCGGCTTCCCGTCGATGATTACCTGGAAACCGGTCGTCCCGCGTACGGAGATACCCCCGTCGGCACCTACCGATACGGCCGGTAAGTTTCGCAGCACGTCGGTGGCCGTACCCCCGCGGGCATTTTCAAACTGAGCGGCGTCGAAAACCTGTTTATCCACCCGGTGGAGGTCCGTGAGCTTGCGGCCCGTAACCTCTACTTCCTGCAAGACGCTGGCGGCGGTGCGCAGGTATAATGTAATTGGTGAAGCGGAATCTTCTCCAGCCGGCACCGAAGCGTATGCCGGCTCGTAACCCACAAAGCTGGCCTGAACGAGTAATCCGGATAGTTGACTGTCGGTCTGTAATTCCCAATTTCCCTGCGCTCCGGCGACCACACCTTCTAACAGACTGGAGTCGCTGGCAGCCATCAGGCTCACGGTGGCATACTCCACGCCGTTACCGCCTTCGTCTACCACCGTACCGCGCAGCGTAAGCTGGGCGTACAGCTGAGCCGAGGCAAGAAGAACCACACAAAATAGCAGGCGCATAGGCGGGAAGGGCAAAGGGGAAGATGCCGAAGGTAGCGGCTATTCCCCGCTTAGATGTGGGTAACCACGCCCGCCAGGGTATTCCGAAAAACGACTAACGGGAACGACTGCCCCGGCGGTTGCTCCAGCCTATCCAGGGGCGGGGAACCCACGCCAAAAACGGCTGGGCGGCCTGACATACCGCTTTCGTCTACGCAGAGAGCGCGTTTGCCGCGCTCACCGTACGCAAATCCGCCGCTCACTCAGCATAAAACAGTCACCGGGATTTTCGGTAGGGGCCGCTGATAAAATATCTACCCGACAGTCGAGGGGGATGACGGAATACAGTCGAAATACCTCATCCTGTGGCAGGTGTCCATCCACGTATATCTCCCGCGCGTCTGTCAACCGTTCCGCCATTTCCGGGGATAGGGTATCCGTCGGTGCGCCATAGATAGTCATACCCCGCTGCACAATCGCCAGCAACACCAACCCCACCGTGAGCCAGCGGTAGACCATTCTCGATCGCACCGAAGCGCGCACGCAAGCGGCAAACAGAAAGGCCAGAAACGGTATGGACGGGGCGAGGTACCAGTTGTGTTTATTGCTGCTGAGATGTAAAAGCAGCAAGACGGAGGCGGTCACGCAAAAACTGTACACGGCAAAAGGATGGCGCTTCCACCTTTGCCATACGCCACGGGGGCCGAACTTCCACAGCAGGAGCGGAATGGAAGCGTACACCAGGTAGATCAACGGTCCGAAGCGGATATCCAGCGCCTGAAAGACAAACCAGGGTTGTGCGCCGGATTCAAAAGTGGGATCCGTAAGGCGTTGCAGGCCGTCGCGAAAGAACGTGGCCACAAACAGGTTTTCCGGACCTCCGCGGGGGAAAGTATCCCGCCCCATATAGGTGAGCAAAAGAAACGCACCCATAAGCGCAGCCACCCCGAACCGTAAACCCATCCCTGCGTGTCGTGAGGTGATGATCTGCCGGTATTTGCGGGAGGAAAGGGTGAAAGTCAGTAATCCGGGTAGCACGAGTGCCGTCGCTACCCCCTTGGTCAGAAAGGCCAGTCCCATAGACAGAACGGCCGTGATCAGGCTGGCGTCATGCTTCGCCTCGAGGAACGAGTAGTACGCCAGACACCCTACGGAAAGCAAAAACACAAACAGCATATCCGTATCACCGCTGATCGCCACGTGGTAGCCGATCAGGCCATTGCTGGCAACGGTGGCGCCTATCGTCAGCAGTACGGTATCCGGATCGAAGCGTTCCGCCAGCCACCATCGGAAATACAGTAGCAGCGCCAGTAACGACAACAGGGAAGGCAACCGCAAAGCGAACTTGTTGACGCCGAAGAGGTCGAAACTTTTCGCTACGGCCCAGAGATATAAGGGCGGTTTGGTATTAAAGGTATCCGGTTGGCCCAGGTAATAATAGTTGAGGTAGTCACCCCGCTGGAGCATCTCAAAGGCGTTGCCGCCGCGGCGGGCCTCGTCCCAGGCCTCCACGGGCAGGTAGATCGCGGAAAGGACAGCCACTCCGGTAGCTAACGCGATTATCAGGTAAACAAGGGGCCTGCTATCCATCATAACGGAAGCTGACACCCAGCCGAATCGTGGTGAAGGGATAATCCGTAAGTCCGTGCTGGAGGCGGGCGAAGTAGTCGATGCCCTGCTCCCGGTGGGTACGCAGGTCCAGGCGGGCTACCAGCGGCCGGTCCCCCACGCCGAGGTAGCCGTAGTAGCCGCCGAGCGCGGGCGTAAGGGTCAGGTGCCGGAAACGGAGATCACACCCCAGTCCGTAAAGCACCGCGTCATTCTGGTAGTAGTTATCCTGGAAAGTCTGCCAAACGTAGAAGCCCAGCAGAGCGTGGGGCCGCAGGGAGGTGAGCGAACCCTCCCGGTCAAAGGTCTTCCCGGCTGACAGGTCAAAGAAGTAGCCCGGGGTATCGGTATACCGGGCCGCCGAAAGCCGGTTACCGGAGGCGGTTTTGAGGTTAATGGTGAGGAGTAGGTCCGGCCAGCGCGCGTGATCCTGAATTAGCTGTACGTGGGTAGCGACGTAAACGTCCCCGCCGGCGAAGCCTTCCCCGTCGAAGTCGCGTGCCGCCCGTTCATCCCGGGTGGCGGCGGTCAGGCGGTAGTATTCCAGCGGTACGTACTGCAGGTGAAGACCGACGCGGTCGGAAAAGAGCGGGACGTGTCCTTCCAGGTAGAGATTCTGTGTGTTGTCCCCGTCGCCGAAGTGAGCTTCGCCCGCCACCTTTAGTTCGGTGCCCTCGGTAATGCGCCCGTTCTGGATGTCGGGTACGGGTAGCGCGTTGGGTCCCATATAGGCGGGTGCCAGGGTGAGGTAGCTGCGCCAGGGGCTTACGCCGTCCCAGTCGTGGGTGTCGTTCCACCAGCCGTAGTCCTGCGCGGTGGCGATTAGGGAAAGGAAAGTGAAAAAAGTTAGTAGGGTCGGGCGGTGCACGGCGTGAAAATACAGCGGGCAAACTATGCTTCGGTAGGAACAAAGCGCGAACCTGCAACCCACCAGCTAAAACCGGGCCGGGGGTCATACCGTCTTATTAGTGTGACCGGATTACTTTACTAGTCCGAAACCCGTCTTACCCGCAGCCTATGTTAGTCAAGCTTTTCCTTCCCCTTCTGGTGCTTCTTTCCCTTTCCGTTCAAGCACAGGTCCTCACCGTAAGCGATGAGATCCCGATGCGCAACGATACGGAGTACACCCTCATCGGTAAGCTTGGTGGTCAGGTGCTTCTCCTCCAGAACCGGGAGAGCAAGCAGTTGCTGACCGCCTACGGTCGGACGATGAACGAATCGTGGGAAAAGGAACTGGAACTCCACGGACGGAACATCCGCATCCTGGAAACCATCACGGCCCAGGATGGCACCGGGTTTCACCTGCTCTATCTCTTCCGGGACAAGGGCCGCAATCACCTGCAGCTGGACCGGTACAATCCCGCCGGCAATTTGCAGGACAGTGTCACGCTAAAGGACTTCGGCGTCTTCATGACAAGCCCCGAGGACGATATCTATCTGTCAGAAGACGAAACCAAAGCACTCATGCTGATCGTCGAGCAGCAGGACAAACCCCGCTACCTCGGCATCGATCTGGATAGCATGGTCCTGATGTACGACCGCACCCTGGAACCCGATAAGTTCTTTTTCGGGGAGGACTTCGTACAGGTCGAGATTGCCAACGACGGCGACATGTACTTCGTCGCCCTGGAGAACAACTTCAGGAGCCGTCGGAAAGAGCACCGCTATCAGGTCTACGTACACGACGCTAACGGTGGGTCGCGGGAAGTGCTGGAAGTCAACCTGGGTGACAGCCTCACCTACGATGTCTTCTTCAAGTACGACAACCTGAATAACCGCTTGGCAGCGGGCGGGCTCTATTCCACCCGGGATTTCATCCGGGCCGAGGGCTACTTCTATCTGTGGATCGATCCCGTCAATCCCCGCAACGAGATGCGGCCGAAATTTCAGAAATTCCCCGTTAACCTGGTTCGTAATGTCGAAGGGCGCAAATTCAACAAGCGGCGGCCCGGGATTAATGAATTGACCGTCCGGGACGCCATGCTCCGCCGGGACGGGGGTATGGTCATGATCACGGAGCGGGACCGGCAATTGCAGCGCCGGGGATCCATCGCCCAGGCCCAGATGCTCAATACGTACGGCGGGCGTTCCCTGGTCGACTATCACTACGACGAGATCGTCGTCTTCGCCGTCAACCCCGACGGTACGCCACACTGGAGTAACATCATGCACAAAAAGCAGTACAGTCAGGACGATGCCGGGGTATACTCCAGCTTCTTCCTGATGGAAACGCCTACCCGCCTGCGCTTTCTTTTCAACGATGAGGTGCGTTTCGAAAACTCCGTCAGTGAATACGTTCTGAACGGTCGCGGCGAATTTCTCCGCAACAGCCTTTTCCATACCCGGGACCTGGAGCTCCGCCTCCGTTTCCGCGACGGCATCCAGGTAGCCGCGAATGAGCTGATCCTGCCCAGCGAACACCGCAACCGCCTCCGCTTGGTCAAGATGACCTACGACGCGAAATGAGGTGGCTGATAGGGTGCGTCCTGGTCTGCCTGGCCTGTAGTCGTCAGCTTCCCGATGGAACCTACGTGCTGCCCGAGCAGGAGACTGTCACGCTGCGTATAGCCGATCACCTGCGTACCGAGCGCAAGCAGCCGGATTTTTTCACCTTCGTTAGCGTGCTGGAGGACAGTCGCTGTCCCCGTGGGGTACAGTGTATCCAGGCCGGCCGGGCCGTCGTGGCGGTGCGGGTATTGCGCGGTGGAAAATGGCAGGAAGAGTCGGTCACCATCGACGGGAATGCCATACCCACGGACCTTGGTCCCCTGCAGCTGATCCGGCTTGATCCCTATCCCGATGCCGCCATCGATGAGCCGGCGCCTTACCGGCTGGTAGTGCGTTCGGCGGAATAGGAAGCATCAATAGTTGGTGGTGGTTTCGAAGCAACTGGCATGAATTGCGCCGAAGACCCGCCAAACCAGATACGCGGGTTAGTATATTTCTAGAACCAGCGACCACGTCATTGAACTTCGTGAAACCGGATTCAAGCAATAGTCAATCTATGCGGACGCTAGCGCCAGCCAAATCACCTATCATACCCCAAGAATCCAAAACCGCAAATCCACCCCTTCCCGAACCCAACCGCCCATCGCTACGCTTAACCAAAGTAGCGGTCAGGTTTACGCGCTTTGTACTTTGGATTTCATCCCTTAAACATCGTACTTCCGAATGTTCTTCCCCACCGGCGACGACCAGGTTCGCGGCGGCCACCGCCCCCACTTTGCCTACGGGCTGATCGCGCTCAACGTGCTGATTTACGCCTACCAGTTCAGCCTCGGGCCGGAAGCCGGTCAGGCTTTCGTGTACGAATGGGGGACAATTCCCCAGCGCATTGAATCCGGCGAGGGCTATCATACCCTCATCACGAGCATGTTTCTCCACGGTGGTTGGCTCCATCTCATCGGCAACATGCTCTATATGTGGATCTTCGCCGATAATATCGAAGCCACCATCGGCAGCCTCAAGTTTGTGATCTTCTATTTCCTCGGAGGTATTGCCGCCGGGCTGTGCCATATGTACTTCAATGCCGGCAGCCCCATCCCGGCCGTGGGCGCCAGCGGAGCACTCTCCGCGGTGATGGGGGCCTACATCGTGATGTTTCCCCGCAGTCGGGTACGCGGTTACTTCTTTTTCTTTCGGGTGCAGGTGCCGGCCTTCATCTTTCTGGGCTTCTGGTTTTACCAGCAATCGGCCGCGGGCTTCGCCACCCTGGAGGATAGTTCCGGCACGGGCATAGCCTGGTGGGCGCACATCGGCGGCTTCGTCTTCGGCGTACTCTCCGGATTCTACTTTCGGGCGACTCACGCCGTTCCCCTCCACTCCGAGGGCTACGCGTCCCGCCACGACGCGGAAATCTAACCGGTTCCCGAGCTCCTTTCGGGGCAAGCGCGAGCGGCAACGGGCCGTAGGCGGAAGAAAATGATCCGTTTTACGTGGGCGCCGGAGCGCAGGAAAAGAGCAACTTTGGAAATGAGAGCCGCGTTTTCACCATCAATCAATTTTACCAACATGTCTTTTACGCCGGCAGAAACCGAAAAACTAAAAGAATTGATTCGCGAAGTTGTCCGAGAGGAACTGGATCGGATGAAGGCTGACAATTCCGGACCTCAAAAGGATCCTGCTGCAACCGATATAGATAGTATAGCGGAGAAAATATTTGACCGCTACGACGATGTGTTTAGCTCCCTGGCCTGATGCGTTACCTAACTAAGTACGAGATTCTCCGATTGAACCAACTTACTGTTTCTTGCCATGGTGGGCATTTTGTTCCCCCGGACAATTTGCTACATCTCGAAGCTATCGAGTATCTGGTAGAATCGGTCAGCGCAGATATGTATGGTGAGCCGCTTTATCCGGAAGTATGCGATAAAGCGGCAGTCTACCTCTTTAATATCATTAGCAACCATGCTTTTCAGGATGGAAACAAACGGACCGTTCTGGCGGCCGCACTGGCATTTTTGACGATGAACAGCTACCGGCTATCGGATGAATTGAGTCCAGTTAATGCCGACGGGAAACTCATCCCAAAAGAAGGTAAGGACCACAACGACAATCTCTACCGCTTCACCATGGCAGTCGCCGCCGGCGAAGTCTCCCTACACGTTTGCCGCCAGTGGTTC
>JBASAV010000076.1:0-4259 GCA_049650785.1 Lewinella sp.
CGCCAAGGTTAGCGCGTCCGACCTGAATTTCGATAGTTCTTCAATAGACATCTGGTCATCCAGGGCGACGAATTTTTCTTTGGCCGCTCTCACCTCCAGGTCCAGCTTGAGCCACCGTTGTATAGTATCACCGGTACCATACAGTTGAGTCTGGCGCTCCATGAGATCGCGTATAAGCAAAAAGGTCCTGCCCGTTTCCATGGATCGAAGCACCCCGTCGAAAACACTGTCGGCCTTGGATGATTCGGTCAGTTGTGCGCTAATCTGAAGGGCCTTATCCACTATGCGTGGCCCTTGCAGCATACTACGCTGCAAGACCGCTTCCTCCGCGGATTCCCCTATCCAGCGTTCGAAATTTTTTAAAGCTGCCTGTGCGTAAGTATGCCCGTTGACCAAATGACTTTCGCTACGACTGTCCTGATAAGCACGGTAATAGATGTCCGCGAACGGACTGAGATAGTACGAGCACTCCGTGGTCTGCACGCAAGCCATTAGGGAGATACTGTCAGATCCACAGCATCCTTCATTTCTCAACTCAAACTCGCTATACCGCAACGCTTTTTCGTATTCACCTGATTCGGCAGCTATCCTTTCTAATACGAAGAATAGCTCGTTGTTGTAGTAATGATAATAAGTCGGTACGCGGGTTAACAGCTTGGTATAGTAATATTGCGCGCTATCGTTTTGACCCTGCGTACGGTGCCATATCCCCAATAACCGGTCCCGAAAGCCGAATATTTGTGTGGTAGTATCGGCCACTACTAGGCTGTCGATCAGCGAACGCATATGTATCCGTTCCGTGGGGTGTCGGGCAAGAAGAATAACCAGATGTTCCTGAGCGAGGCTAAGCCACGGGCTCTTCTGCTCCTGAAATAGGCTTATGGCATGTCTGACTAACGATATGCTATTGTCCATCAGTAGACCTCGTTTCTCTTCATCTGGCTCATCGTATGATTGCTGTTTACGAGCGCGTGCTTCAATGAGGCATAGCCACGCAAGTATAAGTGACCTATCACCCGTCTTTTCTAATTGCTTTCTGCCCAACTGAGCGTACATCTGCGCTTCAATGAACGCGTGTTCCTGATAGCGCCGGTACGATTCTAATAACAACTGTCTGGAGTGAATCACCTCTTTCCCCGAAGTGGGCAGGTAAGTAGCTGCCTGCTCGGCGTAGAAAACAATGGAGTCATGGTGTCGCCAGTGATGAAAATGCAGCATAGCGAAATACTGATAGAATTCCGCCCGTATTTCTCCCCGCACTGAATCCCCCATCACCGCCACCGTATTATTCAACCGTCGTGCCCGGGCTAGTGCCTCCCACAGCCGCAATGAGTCATAATCCGCTCGAAGCTCCTCCAGGCTATCCTGAAAACGCAGTTCGACTTCTGTCAGCGGCGCAGGGGGTGAGGCAGCAATAATTTGGGTATCCGCCGTGCAGGCAGCGAGTAGCAGCGCCAGCAGTACGGCGCAGAGGCAAGGTGTATTCATAATGTCTGACTACAGATTCCGAAATTACACCATAGCGCAGGCCTAGACAAATTAACAATACGTGCACTGAGTGAGCCTGCCGTAGTCCACTACCAATCCCCGCAAATGCCGTTTCTTACCCCTCCCTCCGCTCAAACCGCCCCGACCATGCCCACCCGCACCCGCCGCCGCTTCCTCCAGCAATTCTCCGCCGCTCTGCTCGCCGCGCCCCTGCTAGGGGAAAGCGCGTTTACGCAAACGCTCGGCCTGCCGGAACGGCCAGTCGCCACCAACGACCGCATCAACCTGGCCTGCATCGGCCTGGGCATTCAGGGGTTTAACGATCTGGCCGCCGCGCTGGAGCATCCGGGGCTGGAGCTGGTCGCCGGCTGCGATCTGTATACGGGCCACCTGGAGCGCGCGCGGGAACTGTACGGCGACGAGATCTTCCTGACCCGCGATTACCGGGAGATATTGTCCCGGTCCGACGTCGACGCCGTCATCATCGCCACGCCTGATCACTGGCACGATACCATCACCATCGAAGCGCTGGACGCCGGAAAGCACGTCTACTGTGAGAAACCCCTGGTGCAGCAACTGGACGAAGGGCACGCCGTTCTGGCCGCCGAAGAACGGAACCCGGGGGTGCTGATCGTCGGTAGCCAGCGGGTCAGTTCCATCCTGATCGAGCAGGCACGGGAAATCTACCGCCGCGGCGATCTGGGCCGGCTGGTGCTGGTCGAAACCTTCAATGACCGCTTCGACGCGCTGGGCGCCTGGCAGTACTCCATTCCCCGCGATGCCTCGCCGGAGACCGTCGACTGGGATATCTTCCTCAAGGATACCGGCGACTTGCCCTTCGACGCCGAGCGTTTCTTTCGCTGGCGTAATTACCGCGACTACGGTACCGGGGTGGCCGGCGATCTGTTCGTCCACCTCTTCTCCGGCGCCCACCGGATCCTCGATTCGATGGGACCGGAGCGCATCTACGCTACCGGTGGCCTGCGGTACTGGACGGACGGGCGCGACGTACCCGATGTCTTCCTCGCCAGCTGCGATTACGGCGAGCAAGCCGGCCACCCGGCCTTCAATATGCAGCTGCGGGTCAACTTCGTCGACGGCGGGGGCGGTGGTTCCCGTACCCGCTTCGTCGGTACCGAGGGCAGCCTGGAGGTAACCGGGAGCGGACTCACCCTGCGCCGGAAGACGCTCCCCGAAGCTCCGGGCTACGGCGGCTGGGACACCTACAATACCTTCCCGGAAGCCACGCGGGCGGAGTTCGAAGCCTGGTACCGGAATGAGTATCCCCCCGTTGCGCCATCCGTAGTCGGTCCGGCGGAATGGACCTACCGCACGCCGGAAGGCTACAGCGACCACGTACACCACTTCGGCAACTGGTTCGAGGCGATTCGTAACAACGGTAAGGTGGTCGAAGATGGCCCCTTCGGTTTTCGCGCCGCCGCCCCCTCCCTGGCCGCAAATGACAGCTACTTCGAACGCCGGGTGGTGGAATGGGATCCGCAAACGATGCGGTAAGCTCCATTTCTTCCTGCGCTCCGCCGCAAACCCCAACTCCTTCCGCGGCGTTCTCTCCCTTTACCCCAATCGAAACCACCCCGCCCACATGGCCAGTCCCAATACCCCGGAAGTACAAGCACCCCTATCGCATCCCGAAATTGAAAAAGTTGAACTGAAGTACCTCACCATCCGGGAGTACAAGCAGTTGCGCGACATCATGGAGGAGGCGTACGCCGTACTGCCCGACGCCGCCTGGGCACGGGAGGAGATCCAGTCCCTGATCAAGCGCTTTCCGGAGGGGCAGGTCGCCATCCACATCAACGGGGAACTGGCCGGCTGTGCACTGTCAATCATCGTGGACTACAGCCAGTTCAAGGATACCCACACCTACGAGGAGATCACCGGGAAGTACACCTTCGATACCCACGATCCGGAGGGAAACATCCTCTACGGGGTGGATGTGTTCGTCCACCCGCAGTTCCGTGGACTGCGCCTGGGCCGGCGGATGTACGACTACCGCAAGGAACTCTGTGAGGAGATGAACCTGGAAGCTATTTATTTCGGTGGGCGCCTGCCGAAATACCACGAGCACGCCGATAAGCTGAGCCCGAAGCAGTACATCGACAAGGTGCGCTCGAAGGATATTCACGATCCGGTGCTGAATTTCCAGTTCGCTAACGATTTCACCGTTAAGCGGATCATCAAAAACTACCTGGAGGGTGACCACGAGAGCCAGGAGTACGCCGCGCTGCTGCAGTGGAACAACGTGCTGTACACCACCCCGACCCGGAAGGCCCACATCGAGAAAAGCGTGGTCCGCCTGGGGCTGGTACAGTGGCAGATGCGCCCGTATAAGGGCATGGACGAGGTGCTGGAACAGGCCGAGTACTTCGTGGACGCGGTGGCGGCTTACCGGTCCGACTTCGCGCTTTTCCCCGAGTTTTTCAACGCGCCGCTCATGGCGGAGTACAACCACCTGCCGGAACCCGTGGCGATCCGTAAGCTGGCGGAATTCACGGAGCCGTTGGTCAAGAAATTCAGCGAGTTCAGCATCAGCTACAACATCAATATCATTACCGGTTCCATGCCCTCCGTGGAGAACGGGAAACTGTACAACGTCGGTTTCCTCTGTAAGCGGGACGGTTCGGTGGAAAAATTCTACAAGCTTCACGTCACCCCCGATGAGGCCAAAGTGTGGGGGATGACCGGCGGTAAGAAGCTGAAGGCTTTCGATACCGACTGCGGCAAGATCGGTATCCTGATCTGCTACGACG
>JBASAV010000077.1:0-5165 GCA_049650785.1 Lewinella sp.
GCCCGGATGCGGCGCTCCAGATCCTCTAAATCCTTACGGATATCGTCATTGGTTTCCATCAGATCCTTTACCGTCTTGATGGAATAGATCACCGTGGCATGATCGCGGCCCCCGAACAGCCGGCCGATACTTTTCAGGCTTTGGTCGGTAAACTGCTTGACGAGGAACATACTGATCTGCCGGGCCAATACTACGTGCCGTCTCCGGGTAGCGCTCGCCAGTTTTTCCACGTCCAGGTTATAGTACTCGGCCACGGTGCGCTGGATCACCTCGGGAGTGATCTCCTTATTGATCTCGGTGACGAAATTCTTGAGCACCTGTCGGGCCAGTTCCAGGTCAATCTCCTTGTTGTTGTTGACTCCCCGGTGCAGGACCAGGTTGTTGAGGACACCCTCCAGCTGGCGGATGTTGTTCTGGATGTGGTAGCAGATGAACTCCATTACCTTGGGACTGATGTCCACGTGGTTTGCGCTTGCTTTGGAGGCGAGAATAGCCATCCTTGTTTCAAGGGCCGGAGCGCTGAGATCGGCCGTGAGTCCCCACTGGAACCGACTGCGCAGCCGCTCTTCGATGTCCAGCTCGATGATGGGCCGGTCACACGTCATGACGATGGCCTTTTGATTCTGACGTAGAACGTTGAAGAGATTGAAGAAGACGTCCTGTGTTTTCTTACGGTTAATCAACTGTTGGATATCGTCCACGAGCAGCACGTCGACGTTCTGATACCAGTTGACCAGGTCGTTCGTACTGTTGTTGCCGATGCTGCTTACCAGTTGACTGGTGAAGGTGTCGGTGGTGACGTACAGTACCGATTTATTTGGATACTTTTCGGTGATTCGATTGCCAACGGCCTTTAGCAGGTGCGTCTTTCCCAGCCCGACCGGACCGTGGATGACCAGCGGGTTGAAAGCGGTGTTGCTGGGATTATCGGCCACGGCCTTGGCGGCGTTTCTGGCCAGGCTGTTGCAGTCTCCCTCGATGAAATTATCGACGGTGTACTTTCCGTCGAGGTTGCTCTCGATACGGGGACGGGTCATTCCCGGGATGACAAAGGGATTGCTCGGTGGCTGGCTCTGCTGCCCGCGTGGATTCTTGCCGTTGGTGGGACTGTGGCCATTCTCCTGACGGGGCGTTTTGATCCGGTACTGTAGACGGCCGGCGGTGCCCAACGCGTGCTGAAGACTGAGCTTCAGTACGTCGATGTAGTGCTCC
Source organism: Lewinella sp. (assembly GCA_049650785.1). Lineage (GTDB taxonomy): Bacteria > Bacteroidota > Bacteroidia > Chitinophagales > Saprospiraceae > Neolewinella. The sequence goes on from JBASAV010000077.1 coordinate 1,213, forward strand.
TCCAGGAACTCGTAGAATAGCCGATGGGGGACCTGGATGGTCAACTCATTACTGTTTAACGCAACCGGTCTGATCGGCACGAACCAGGTCTGGTAACTCTGCGGGTCAACGCTATGACGAATAGTTTGCAGACAATTATCCCAGACGGCGGTGTGATCCATGTGTGTTCCCAGTTGCACAGTAAAAGTTCTTCCCGACCGCGGAGCCTACCGCACGGGTGGTTAACAAAAGCTAATTTGAATATCAGTAAGCGCTAAAAACGGAAGGCTGCCGAGAATAGCCCCATAGCCGGTGAGCCTGGGGTCCAGTACGAGAAAATCTAGCCTCTTTTCCGGTAGTTTAGCCTGCCACGGGGTTGCCGGGCGGATAGCAAATATGCGGCTTAACCCGGCAGTTGGACGAAAGATTGGAGGACTTTTCTCACAAAATCTTCTTTGGCATTACCATTTGTTAAAAGCGGCAATTTTGTCATAAGCAGTATACGACTACAACCCCATTTATACCCGCAAATTGCTGCAAGCGACACATTTCACCTCCCCAGATTTAGGGAACACCACGTCGAGCCGGCCCAATCGCAGACCGCCGAATCCCACCTGGTTGATGATGGTCGGCTGACCGTCCCCATTCCTGACCGTCACCGGTTGATCCAGAAAGGTATGGGTGTGACCACCCAGGATGATATCGATCCCGCTGCTTGCTGCCGCCAGGCTGACGTCACTTACTTTATCGTCTCGGTAGCGAAAACCCAGGTGGCTGAGACAAACCACCAGGTCGCATTGCTCCGCGGTGCGAAGGTGGGCGGCTGTCTCGTTACCTCTATCGACGGGATTTTGGTACTGTGTTGACCCGAAGAGCTTAGCCGGCACCAGCCCGGCAAGTTCAATGCCCAACCCGAAGACCCCTACGCGAACTCCACCCCGGTCAAACACTCGATATGGTTCGGTGCGGTCCTGGAGCGGCGTGCCCGTAAAGTCATAGTTGGCACTCAGTAGGGGGAAGTCCGCATACTGAAGTTGATCGGCCAGGTTTTGGATGCCGCCGTCGAAGTCGTGATTGCCAATGGTAGCCGCATCGTAGCGCATCTCCGTCATCAGCTTCATCTCTACCTCCCCGAGGAAGTAGTTGAAGTAGGGAGTACCCTGGAAGATATCGCCGCTATCGAGAAGCATTACATTCTCTTCCACGGAGCGAATTTGCTGGATGAGCGATGCACGTCTGACGGCACCCCCCTGGTTGGCGTTCCGTCCGCCATCGTCCGGAAAGGGATCGATGCGGCTGTGCCAATCATTCGTGTGCAGGATCGTCAGCCGGCGGGGCCGACGTTCGCTGTGGGCCGAGGCGAGTCGCGGAACGAGGAGGGTGCCGCCGGCGATCGCGGCGCCCGTGAGAAATTTTCTGCGATCCATCAATCTATAATTTTCACCCGCTTGCCGTCGCTCTTTACCGAAATCGGCGCAGTCGCTTTCCCGGCGTACTCAATTAGTAAATCCCTGATCATTCGGCCACTACCGATCTGACGTCTTTCGGTGAGCATGGCCGCGTCGCTACCGCCGTTGGCGACGTAATCCGGCACGGCTATGTAGTAGGTGTCGTTCTCCGCTACGTGTTGACCCCGTACCTGGATAACCACATCCTCACCGTTCTGTGTGACCGACAAACCATCGCTTACCGGCCAGCCACCTTCGGCCAGGGTATGGAGCACGAATTCGGTCAGTTCCCGGCCGGTGACTTCGACCAGGACCAACTCGTTGTCAAAGGGCATAAGTTCGTAGATGTTGTACACCCGCAGCGGGCCGGCGCCGATCTCCGACACCCGCAAACCCCCATAATTCTGTACCGCAAAAGCAATGTCGTATTCGGGGAAGAGATCCTGTGCTGCTGAAAGCAGCAGATCGGCCGTCCAGTTTCCCAGGGGACTTTCGGGCTGGGCCTTCACCAGCGGTAGGGCCACCTCCGCGACAATCCGGTTCATGGCCTCCGAAAGTTGCTCGGAGTACGGCGTTATGATCGCTGAGACGCGGACAGCCACATCGTTCGTCGAATCTGGTTCGATGGCTTCCGTGATCGCGTAAAACTGCGGTTGTACGACGGGCGACCCGGCGGGGCGCTGGCAAGAGGAAAGTAGTGCACTGAAAGTCAGCGCGGCAAGCCCGGCCTGGATAATTCGACTCATGCTTTATGACGGGTAGCGGCGAAAAAAAGGCTGATCCATCCTCCGATGAGGAGCAGACCACCTATGGGCGTAACCGGACCAAGAAAACCTACCGGCAAGCCGTGCACCTCGCGCAGGCTTAGGAGGTAAAGCGATCCGGAAAACAACAGGGTACCCGCCAGCCATAGCCATACGGAGGCGGTCAGGCGGCGGGAATCAATGGATGGGCTGGGGTAGAGGGCGGCCGCCAGACCCAGTGCCAGGGTATGGTAGAAGCTATACCGTACGCCGGTATCAAAGATTTCCAGTCGCTCGGGCGTCACCAGCTTCTCCAGCCCGTGGGCACCGAAGGCTCCCAGGCCGACGCTGAGTGCTCCCAGGACGGCTGTCCACCTTAATATGTTACGTTGATCCATGCCGCAAAATTACCGCCTACGCGCTTGCCGCCCGGCTACGGATAGGCATTCTGACTGCTTTATGGCACTTGTGCACTACATTGGCCACCCAACGTTAGCCTAAAAAACCAAGCCAGCATGACTGCCTACGTATTTCCCGGCCAGGGAGCCCAATTTCCCGGAATGGGCAAAGCTCTGTTTGATGTCAATGAATTAGCTCAGTCGTTATTTAAGCAAGCCGACGACGTACTAGGTTTCTCGCTGTCGAAGGTCATGTTCGAGGGGTCGGAAGAGGAACTTCTGCAGACCCGCATCACCCAGCCGGCCATTTTCGTCCACTCCACGATCACCTACCTCGCCGCAGAGGAACCGCCCCAACCCGATGCGGTAGCCGGGCACAGTCTCGGGGAGTTCAGCGCCCTGGTAGCTGCGGGAGCCTTGGGTTTCCCGGACGCCCTACGGCTGGTGAGTCAACGGGCGCAGGCCATGCAGGAAGCCGCCGATGCCCGGCCCGGCACGATGGCGGCCATTCTCGGATTAGAGGACGGCATTATTGAGGAAGCCTGCGCACGGCTCGAAGAGATCGTCGTGCCAGCCAACTACAATTCGCCGGGACAGCTGGTAATTTCCGGATCGGAGGAAGGAATAGAAAAAGCAAGCAAAATCTTGTCGGACCTGGGTGCCCGGCGTGTCCTGCCACTAAAGGTGGGCGGCGCTTTCCATAGCCCCCTCATGGAGCCGGCCCGGGAAAAGCTGCAGGAGGCCATTGAAGCGACCCATTTCCGGCCACCGGGGTGCGAGATTTACCAAAACGTAGACGGGAAACCCAGCGTGGCGCCGGAGATCATCAAGGAAAAGCTGATCAAGCAACTGACCGCGCCGGTGCGCTGGACACAGACAATTCAGCATCTACAGGCTGACGGTTGCGACCGGTTCGTGGAGGTTGGTGGAAAGGGAAAAATACTGGCCGGCCTGATCAAAAAAGTTGATCGTAGCCTCACCGTTGATCAGATGGAGGAAGCGTAAGCTAGCTGGCCTTTCGCTGATTGATCTCGTCGCGGATTTCCGCGGCGCGCTCGTAGTTTTCTTCGTTGAGGACATCCTCCAGCATGGTAGTGAGTTCGCCTACGGTGTAGCTGGCCAGGTTATCCTTGTGGCCGCCGCCGGGGCCATCGGAGACGTCCTGCATTTGCAAGTCTTCTTCTTCGCCTTCTCCCTCCAGCACAATGCCCGCATTCTGCAGAATGAGCTCGTACGTATAAATAGGGCAGTCGAAGCGGGTGGCCAGAGCGAGTGCGTCACTGGTCCGGCTGTCTACCTCGATGATCTCTCCGTCGCGGTCGAGTACCAGCCGCGCATAGAAGATACCTTCCTTGATATCGCTGATGATGATCTCCCGCAGGTCG
>JBASAV010000078.1:0-3223 GCA_049650785.1 Lewinella sp.
GTACTGGCCCACGCGTACGGAGAACCGGACCGTCCAGCATATCCTACACGGTGAAAACCTCCGCGTAACCTACCGGGTCGAAGAGGCTGGAAAGTGGAGCGATCATCCGCTGGTGACCTGTCGGGTAGAAGGGATCGGGTCGCGGTAAGGCTGGTCGGTGTTTATCCTTTTCCCATGATGAGAAAGGCTCTTCTCCTGCGCCCCGCCGCCATGGTTTTTCATTACAGCAGCCGGTTCAACAGTCCCCCCTACTCCGATAAGCTCAAATACTTATGCAAGCCGGCCGGCAAGCGAAACACCGTCACCAGCATCCGGTCATTAAAGATGTACACGTTTTCGCCGTACACGATGGCGCCCCCCGCCGCGCCGCTTTCGCGCTGCTTGCTGAGCAGGTAATATTTGAGGGTGCCGAGGGCGTCTTCGGCGGAAAGTCCGTCCTGGATGACTTTGGGTAGCTTTTTAGACAGGGCTTTCCGGTTAAGGCCCAGGCGCTCCTTGGCGCGGTCGTAGGCGTGGGGCGTGGCCTGGGGCGTGTCTTCGCCCTCGTCCTGGCGACGGGAGATGCGGGCCCCGCGCTGCTCGGTGTCCCGGAGGAGGTCTTTGGCGATGCGTCGCATGGCGCGGGTGCGCTTCCCGTCCGGGCGGCCCTCGAGCTTGTTGAAGAAGGCGTGCTGGATGAAGAAATTGAAACTGATCAGCAGCGACAGATCGATGGGCAGGAGGAAGCTTCCGGTGTAGGTGTTCCCCAGGATGCCGAAGCGGTTGTCCCCAGCGAGCCACCGTTCGCACATGGCGTAGCTGAATACGCAGTTGAACTGATCCGTATTGCTGGTGGCCAGTAATGCGGATTGGGTGGGCCCGCTGAAGGCCATCCTGACATGCCGGCAGAAGTTGGTTTTGAAGTCTTCGAAGGTCTGTTTCCGCCCGGCGAGTTTCCAGCGCGCCTTTTCGTCGGTGAGCATCCAGAGGGCGACTTCGGACTGGGTCTCCACCATGTTGACCTGCCCGGCGGCCAGTTCCTCACGCGCGAATACCGGTACGAACTTCTGCTGGTGTTGGTTGGTCGACAGGTTGATGTGGAAGAGGTGCTGAATGATGGTCCAGTACGCCAGGCTGGAATAGTTGGTCACCCGCACGCCCCCCACCTTCGTCGTGCTGTAACCGTATGCCCTGTTGCTGAAGAAGTACTCAATGCCCCGGGTAGTAGCGGGGGAAAACGTACCCAGCGTCTCGAATTCCTGCACGTAGCCCGTCATGGGAGCGTTGAGGATCAGGACGACGTTTTCGGAAGCGGCTACCAGTTGCTTGAGGTAGGTGCGTAGTTCGGTAATGTCAAAGGAATGGAGCCGGCCATCGTAGACGTTGGAGTTCTTCGTCGCGTGGATATCTAGGCTGACGATTTTCATAAGGGTGTGTTGTCGCGTGCTGGGGGACCGTTAATATACACGTTCCACATATGTTTGCCCACGTATCCGTCCAGCCCGACGAACCGGAAAGGCTAGTTGGGCAAGCCCGATTTTCTTCACTCGCGGAAAGGAAATCCCGTAGTTTTGCTATTCCCCGTTTACTATCTCTCGTCGCCCATTCACCAGCCCCCCATGCCGCGCGTACTGTACTTTCTGATCTGCTGCTTGTCTGTTCTGGCCACCCCTATCTACGCACAGGACGAGCCGCAAGCCGACTCCCTAGGCGAACTCATCGATCTCCTCTACACCGTAGAAGGCTTCCAACAACGCTTCACCGTGGCCCTCGACCTGGATCCCGCCTTCGCCGAGCACGCCGAGGATCCGCAGTTCCTCGAAGCGATACTGCCGCACGTCAAGGAGACCGCGCTGCTGCGGTACGGGATGTCCGTACGGGAGGCGCTGGCGGACTTCACGCCTGAGGAGATCGCTACCCTCCGCGAGGCCGTAGACTCGCCGGCCGGCCCGCTGCTCGGACGGTTGATGCTGGCCGATCAGACCTACGTAGACCGCCAGCTGCGGCACTACGTCAGCGAGCTGATGGACCTGGGCGTAGCCGCCACGGTGGCCCGGGACAGCCTGCTCTTCCACCACGAGTTCGGCTACGATTTGCGGGAGCTCATGAATGGCGAATACCTGCTACCCACCGAGTCCGGAGCGCCCACCCTGGTCCGCCGGGACGGTGACCTACATACGGAGACCATGGACGAGCTGCCGGTGCAGTACGACGTGGAGTGGTTATCCAACAGTCAATTCCGGCTATCCGAGCGCACGGAGAGTGGGGTCGGCACGGGTTCGGAATGGGTCGCCAACGTCTACGAGATCGAGGGTATGGAGTGGCGGCTCATCTACCGGAACCCCGACGGCACCTACTGGATAGAATCCCTTTACAAAACGGACTATACCTCCTACGAGCAGGAGATGACTACCTTCCGCCAGGCCCTCGACGAGCAGTACCGCCACCCCGGCACCTCCCCGCTGACCGACGCCGAGCGGGAGGCCTTCGCCGGGCACGATTTTTTCCCGGTCGACGAATCCTACCGCGTCGTGGCCGACTTCGTACCAGACACCACCGACACCCAGCTCACGATGCCCACCAGCAACGAAAGCTCGGTCACCTACACGATCTACGGCCGCGCCCGCTTTGATTTGGGCGGCGGAGCGCAGGAATTACTCCTTCTCCGCAACGCCGATGCCGATGAATCCGCGACCGGCCGACTCTTCGTCCCCTTCCGCGACGCCACCTCCGGGAAGACCACCTACGGCGGCGGCCGCTACCTGGACATTTTCCTGCCGGAAGGTGAGACCGTCGTCCTCGACTTTAATAAGGCCTATAATCCCTACTGCGCCTATACGGTGGGGTATGCCTGTCCGGTGCCGCCGGAGGCGAATACGCTGGGGGTGGCGGTGCCGGTGGGGGTTATGGCGCCCGTGGGGGAGGAGTAGGGGGAAAGCGAACCCGGATCGTTAGCAAATGTCTTGACGGGAACCTATTTCCTTCCCTAATCAATTATTCAGCTGATAAGCGCCACCTCCCTTCGATTCCGAACAAATGGCTAAGTAGCCGGATGTGCCGGCCAGATGGGGTGAGAACTAACTTTTGCACGCAATCCAGGGTCAAGTAGGATCATTACGGCATTATAGGCATTGATGCGACCGAAGCCATACTCGTTTTTATGAAGATTTGGCTCGCCGAGTTGGTCCGGCGCTTTAGGCGCCCCGGGGACATCACACGAGGCATGAAGGATTTTCCGAATGTC
>JBASAV010000079.1:0-7613 GCA_049650785.1 Lewinella sp.
GGGGCACTCAAAACGCTCGCCGCCAGCCTGACCAAGATTGGCAACGATATTCGCATGCTGTCCAGCGGACCACGCTCGGGCATCGGCGAAATCATCATCCCGGCCAATGAACCCGGCAGCAGCATCATGCCGGGAAAGGTCAATCCTACCCAGAGCGAGGCCCTCACCATGGCCATGGCGCAGGTCATGGGCAATGATGTGGCCATCAACATCGGTGGCATGACCGGCCACTTCGAACTGAACGTGTTCAAACCACTCATGATCTTCAATTTCCTCATGAGCGCCCGATTGATCGGCGACGCCTGCCGCAGCTTCGAAAAGAACTGTGCCGCAGGAATCGAGCCAAACCGCAATCGCATAAAGGAGCACCTGAACAATAGCCTGATGTTAGTAACCGCGCTGAATACCAAGATCGGTTACGACAAGGCCGCGACCATAGCCAAGAAAGCTTATGCCAACGAAACGACCCTCAAACAAGCCGCCTTGGACCTGGGCTACCTGACCGCCGAGGAGTTTGATGCCTGGGTTAAGCCGGAGAGTATGGTGTAGGTTATTAGTTCTTTAGTCTTATAGAGGTCACCTGACCGCCAGATGCATACCTTCGGTTCGTGGTGGAGGCTGAGAAGCATAGCTCGTGAATCTTTTCCCACTTAGGGATCGATCCCGACACGAATGGACGCCGCATCGGGAGGGGCAGAACTAAATCATCCTTCTTTCGCTTGAGCATAACAAATTAAAACCTTTGCGGTACCAGAAACCCACTGTACTAAAGTTTACCGTTCTACTGTACTAATCACCATGTCCTTCCTATTCCCTTCCTTTCTGTGGGCCTTGGCGCTGATTGCCGTACCGATCATTATCCACCTGTTTTATTTCAGGAGGTTCCGAAAGGTGTACTTCAGCAACGTTCGCTTTCTACAGGAAGTGAAGGAGGAAACCAGTATGCGCAGTCGGTTGCGAAACCTGCTGGTTCTGCTGTTGCGCTGCCTGGCGGTCATCGCGCTGGTACTGGCTTTCGCCCAACCCTTTATACCGCTGGAGGAAGGGGTACTACAGGGAAGTAAAGCCGTGAGTATCTACGTCGACAACAGCTTTAGCATGGCCGCCGAAAGTGACCGGGCGCCGCTATTGCAGGTGGCTCGGGACCGGGCACGGGACATCGTGGAGGCCTACGGACCGGAAGACCGTTTCCAGGTATTGACAAATGCCTTTAGCGGGCGGAACCAGCGGTTAGTAGGTAAGCAGGAAGCGCTGGATGCTATCGAGGATATCCGGGTGAGCCCCGAGAGCCGGCCGCTCAGCCGGGTGCTATCCAGACAGACCTCCGTGCTGGCCACCGGCAATGCGGAGAATCGTATCGTCTATCTGATATCGGACTTTCAGCGCAACATCACCGACCTGGAAGCACCCGACAGCACCTTGTCCGTAAACCTGGTTCCACTGAAGGCCGTCCAGGAGCGCAATGTAGCCATTGATTCGGCCTGGTTCGATGCACCCGTTCCACAGTTGAATCAAAATAATTTACTGCTGGTCAGGGTCCGTAATTACGGCGACGAAAACCTGGACAACGTTCGCCTGAGCAGTAATTACCTCGGGCAAAGCAAGCCGGAAGGGACGCTACGGATTCCCGCCGGCGGAAGCGTGATCGACAGCGTGTACCTCAATATCAGTCGGCCGGGATCGGGATCGGCCCAACTTCGTATCACCGATTATCCGGTAGAGTTTGACGACGTATACGAACTGGCCTTCCGAACGATCGACCAAGTGCAGGTGCTGCACATCGATGGCGACAATAGCAGCGACCGCAACCTGAGCGCTGCCCTGCAACTGGCCGTTTTCGATGCTACCGAGGTTACCGCCCAAAACATTGATTATGGCAATCTGGGCAATTACGATCTGCTCATCCTCACCGATCTGTCTGCCATCGCCAGCGGACTCGGCGAACAGCTGCGGCAGTACGTAAACGACGGAGGAAACGCGCTGCTCTTCCCCCCCGCGGGTGCCGATCTGGCGAGCTACAACAGCTTTCTCTCCACCCTTCCGGCTGATGAGCTGCAAGGCTACGAGGAGCGCGCCCGGGAGGTGAGTGGATTGAATGATGAAGAGTTCATCTTCGAGAATGTCTACGAGGAGCGGCAAAGCGCCCTTAACCTTCCCGTTTCCCAGGGCAATTACCCGCTTACCCGCTACGGAAATCGCGGACAGGAAGCACTGCTGACTTACCGTGACGGGAGTACGGCACTGGCCAAATACACTTCCGGTGACGGCAACCTATACCTTAGCTCCGCTCCGCTCGACCCCGCCCTCAATACCATAGCGCTTAACGCGGAGGTGTTTATTCCCATGCTATACAAAATGGGGATAAGCAGTGGACGCCGACGGCCGTTGGCCTACATCATCGGACGGGATGAAGTGGTGGAAACCAGCCGGCGGCAATCCTCCGCCGAGATTGTCTACAAACTCCGTGGGCCCGGCGGTGAATTCATTCCCCAGCAGCGCGTCATTGGCGGTCGAGTGGCGCTCAGCCTGGGCGGCCAGGTACCGGAAGCCGGCGTATACGAACTCGTTATCGACGAGCAAACCGTGGAATCCTTTGCCTTCAACTACGACCGGGTCGAATCGGACCTCAGCTACTCTTCGGATACGGAACTCCAGAACATCCCCGGGGTCACCGTACTGGATGCCGATTCCCAGGCCGCACTGGTCAGCGACATCCGGGAACGGACCGAAGGCAAGCCACTATGGCGCTACTTCATCTGGGCGACCCTGCTATTTTTGCTCGCGGAAGCCCTGGTGCTTCGCTTCTGGAAAGTCTGATAGCCCGCACACCCAAAATCCTTCTAGCCGGATCGGAAGCACCTTTTAAGGCTAAATGATACCTTTGCCCGGCCATGCTCCTCCGCTCAGTTACCATCACCGACCCCGCCAGTCCCTTCCACCGAAAAACGGTGGACGTACGGATCCAGTCCGGTAAGATTGCGGACATAGCCACGGAGATCGAGGCAGAGGCCGGCGAAGAAATTTTTGAACGAGCTGACGCCCGCCTGGCACCTGGTTTCGTCGACATCGGAGCTTACCTGGGCGATCCGGGTCACGAGGAACGCGAAGACATCCGCAGCCTCACCGATTCGGCCCGCGCCGGCGGTTACGTGGCGGTAGCCGTTCTGCCTAATACATCACCGGTGCGGCAAACGGTGGCCGATATGGCTTACTTACGCGCCCGCAATCCGGAAGCAGCCGTTGACCTATTGCCGCTGGCGGCGCTGAGTCACGATACCTCCGGTCACGACCTGACGGGAATGATGGAGCTCGATGAGGCAGGTGCCCTGGCCTTCACGGACGGTCCCGGACGGTCCCTGTCGGGCAGTTTGCTAAAAAGGGGCCTCGAGTACAGCCGGGGTTTTGGTGGACTCATCATCGATAGTCCCCACGACAACGACCTGGCCGAGGAAGGGCAAATGCACGAGGGCCGGATCAGCGTACAACTGGGCCTGCGCGGAATCCCCACGATGTGTGAAACCATTCCGCTACGGCGGGCACTGAGCATCCAAACCTACAGCGGCGGGCGGCTGCTGCTGCACCTTATCTCAAGTGCGGAGTCCCTGCAGCTGATTCGTGATTACGGCATTGACGCAACCGCACTCACCGGTTGTACCGTCGGGGCTCACCACCTGAACTTTACAGAGGAGGAACTTACGGGCTTTGACCCGAGCTTCAAGATCCTCCCCCCCCTCCGCGAGGACGTAGACCGGGAGGCTTTGCGACAGGGTGTCCTGGACGGGACGGTAAGTGCCATAGTGAGTCACCACCGCGCCCGGCACCGGGAAGAAAAGGAACTGGAATTCAGCTACGCCGCCTTTGGTGCACTGGGCCTGCAGACGGCCTTCCGGCAACAACTCCTCTGGGTGGAGGGAGAAGACCAACTCGATCGCGTGCTTACCGCCTTCACTTCCGGCCCCCGCGAGTTGCTGGGTCTCCCCGCATTAGCGATTGACCGGGGCATGCCAGCCGCGCTATGTCTTTTTACGACCACCGGCTCCGAGCGTTTTACCGCCGCTGACCTGCGGAGTAAGACCCGTAATAGCCCCTTACTGGACCGAGACCTTCCCGGAAAGATCCTGGGAACCGTTAACCATGATCGCCTGTGGACATCAGCATAGTCGTTCCCCTCCTCAACGAACAAGAATCGCTTCCAGAGCTCACGGCCTGGATTGACCGGGTCATGCAGAGCCATCGCTTCAGCTACGAAGTGTGGCTGGTGGATGACGGGAGCACCGATGACAGCTGGCGCGTAATCACGGAACTCGCCTCCGGCAATGATTGCCTGAAGGGGATAAAATTTCAACGGAACTACGGTAAAAGCCCAGCCCTCAACGTTGGATTCCAGTACGCAACGGGCGATGTGATCATCACCATGGATGCGGACCTACAGGACAGTCCCGATGAGATTCCCGCGCTGTACCAAATGATTAAGAAGGACGGCTACGACGTAGTGTCGGGCTGGAAGAAGAATCGCCAGGACCCCATTGGTAAAACCTTACCCTCAAAGTTTTTCAACTACGTCACCCGCCGGGTCAGTGGTATCCACCTCCACGACTTCAACTGTGGCTTGAAAAGCTACCGGCACAACGTGATCAAGTCCATCGAGGTCTACGGCGATATGCACCGTCACATGCCCCTACTCGCCAAATGGGCCGGCTTCCGCAAAATCGGCGAGAAGGTGGTCGAGCACCGGCCCCGTAAGTACGGGACCTCCAAGTTCGGACTTAGCCGGCTGGTGACCGGTTTTCTAGATTTGCTCACGCTGATGTTCGTGGGTAAGTTTGGCAAACGACCCATGCATCTATTCGGCACGATCGGCACGATCATGTTCCTGATCGGTCTGGTGTCTTCCATCGTGATCGGTACCACCAAAGTGTACGCCCTGGCCAACAACATGCCCATGGTATTGGTGACCGACAATCCCTGGTTCTTCATCAGCCTAACCACCATGGTGATGGGTACGATTCTGTTTGTGACGGGCTTCCTGGCGGAACTGGTCGCTCGATCCAACCCCGACCGCAACGCATACCTGGTAGAAACGGTGCTCGATGCTTGAGGTATACGATGACGCGTACTTCATGAAGCAGGCTCTCGCGCAGGCGAGGCTTGCCGCCACGATCGGTGAAATTCCGGTCGGCGCCGTAGTGGTGTCCCACGGTCGCATTATCGCCCGCGGACACAACCAGACCGAACGCCTCAACGACGTGACCGCCCACGCCGAAATCATTGCCCTAACGGCAGCGGCCAACCACCTGGGGGATAAATATTTGCGCGACTGTACGCTCTACGTCACCCTCGAACCCTGTCCGATGTGCGCCGGGGCGCTGGCCTGGGCCCAACTCAGTCGCCTCGTATACGGAGCCAGCGACGACAAGCGAGGATTTATGCGGTTCGGACGGGAACTGCTGCACCCGAAGACGAAGCTGGAATTCGGCATTCTCCACGATGATTGCGCCGACGTGATGACGGCCTTTTTTCGGGGTCGGCGTTAAACTTGGCTTAATCCCGGTATGCCTTACACCTGCGCTCCGGCGCCCAGCGTATTATTGCCCACCAGCCGATGGCATACCATGATCCGAATTACCACCCTACTCTTCCTGGCCCTCTTTTGTCTTTCCTCCTGCGGGCCTAAACTCAGCCCCTTCACACAACGGCTGTACGAAGAGCAGAGCTGGGGGGAAGAGGACCTGCGGCGCATCCAGTTTTACCTATCCGAGGATGTCGTGTTGCAGCGGGAACTGCGAAGCGGCAATTCCCAGATACGCAATGGTACCGTGCGGGTCATCAATGGCCGCGACATCGAGCAGGTCGTGTTCCGACGGAATACGCCCGGCGTTTTCATCTTCAGTCCGAAATCGCAGCGGGTGGCTATATCCTTTGAAGATGACAATGATAATTTCCTGCTTTTCGGCCCGAACCCCAAAAACGGTGATCGCTATACCCTGCTCGCGAGTGACTGGGAGCGCGACAGTGGCCTGATCAGCTATGCGGGACGGGAGTGGCGGGTAAGCAGCGCGGATGCCTTTGCCAGTCTGCTCATCCCCCTGAAGCGGCTGCGGCAGGAAGAGCGGCAGGGTCGCGTAGTCGGGGGCCGCAAGATTTAACCAGCCAGAAAATTCTTGGTGGTCAGTTCGGCTTCGGCCAGCGCAGTCGGCAAATCATCATTGACCAGCACCCGGTCAAACGAATCGGCATAACCCAGTTCCACGCCGGCCCGGTCGATACGTACCCGCAGACTCTCCTCGTCTTCGGTACTCCGGTCCCGAAGGCGCTGAAAGAGCACGTCACGGGTTGGTGGGGATACGAAAACGGCCAGGCTGTCCTCCGGGTACTGCCGCTTAATTGTGGTGGCGCCCTTGACTTCGATATCGAAAACCACCGTGCGTCCGGCTTCCCAGATGCGGTGGACCTCCGAATGCAGGGTACCGTAGAAGCGACCGGGATATACCTCTTCGTGCTCGACAAAATCCCCGGAACGCACCCGCCGGGCAAACTCTTCCTGACTTAGAAAATAGTAGTCGACGCCGTCTTCCTCCCCCGGACGCGGTGGGCGGGTAGTAGCCGAAACACTGAAGGCCAGCTCGCCGAATTTACCGAGCAGATGCCGCACGATCGTGGTTTTACCGGCACCCGAGGGGGCAGTAAAAATGAGCAGTTTGCCTTGTGGCTTATCAGGCGACATTGGCAAGCTGTTCCTTGATCATCTCCAGGTTTTCCTTCATGTTGACCACCAACTTTTGCAGATCGGCGAAGTAGGACTTGGCGCCGAGGGTGTTTATTTCCCGGCCCATCTCCTGACTGATGAAGATGAGCTTGCGCCCCTTGACGTCGTCCTCGTTATCCAGAATTTCGAGGAAGTACTCACAGTTTTGGGCAAGTCTTACCTTTTCCTCGTTGATATCCATTTTTTCCAGATAGAACAGTACCTCCTGCTCATAGCGATTCTTGTCGACGTTGGCCCGGCCGAGGTAGTCGGCCAGGTGCCGCTCCATTCGCTCCCGGACGGCTGCGATGCGTTGCTCGCTGTAATCGTCAACGCGGCTAAGCAGATCAAGAATGCCCTGAACACTGCCGCGCAGATCATCCGATAGCGCACTGCCCTCCTGGGCACGGTAACCACGCAAGCGGTCCAGGGCGTCGGCTACGGCTGCCTGCAGGTGCTCCCAGTCATTTTCCACTAACTGACCCGCACCGGATTCAATGATCCCGGGTGTACGGAGCAGGGCAGGTACCAGGCCGTCCATGGTATGCTCGGGCAGCGGTCGGCTGCTGTGGCTGTTGAGGCGGAAGTATACTTCGTGACTGATGGCGGCCAACAGCGGCAAGTCGACCTTCACTTTCCCGGAGCCGGCTTCGTCGTCAATGTCGACTGACATCTCCACCTTACCGCGCTTCGTGGCGGCCAGTACCAGTTTACGGAGCTGCATCTCGTGCGCCTGCAGGTTGAGGTTGGTACGCAGCCGCAGATCGCTCTGCTTGCTGTTGAGCGCCCGTATTTCAGCGGTGTAAGTTTTGCCGCCTTCGGTGCGACTGGCGCGACCATAGCCGGTCATAGATAAGAGCATGGGTGG
>JBASAV010000080.1:0-1704 GCA_049650785.1 Lewinella sp.
GAAGCGCTCCTTCTTCTGAATCTGCCGCAGCAGCAGGACTTGTTCTTGGCTTAACTTGAGATCCACGGCCAAAAAATAACACATCAGGCCTAAATCACTTCGCTACGGGTATAGCTATGGCCGCCGAATAGGCTTTGTATTCCATATGGATAGTGTTGGAGGCAAGATTTTATGGGTTACGCTTAGAACTACAGTATAACGAGATTCACACCAGAATATGACCATTATCATTCTGGTTTTCGCACACTTTACTATCGTCGCTATTCACCCTACCGCACCCCCTACTCCATGCCAAACCCATACTCAAACAGCGGATTTTCCGAGTCCCGCGGCACGTCCGCCTGCTGGGGGCGAACGGCGTCCATGGAGGAAGGCAACTCAAAGGGCAATTTTCCCGCCGGAGTAGCATTCCCAAACAAGATTTCTAAAAGGTTCCGGTCGCTCACCCCGTAGTTACCGATAATAGCCCGGGCCCCCGCGGTGATTTCCGGAATGACGGCGGGGCGGTCGAGGTAAATGTCCACGATGGTCGGTACGGCATTGATGACGTCCATCAGTTGCTGTTTTTCTTCCCCCTTGAAGTCCAGATCGCCGTGGTGAAAGCCCCGGGCGAAGGGATAATTCGTTTCGACCGGTACTCAGGGGGTGTTTACTCGTAAGTTGGCCAGATCGGCTTCCTGGGGTGTGGCAACCACGGTGGCGTACTCACTCACCACGCTGCTGTCCATACTCTCCCCGTACAACTTTAGCGACTCGTCTTCTAGCAGAAGGAGGTCTTCCTCGTTCTTCAGTCGCGTAAGGCATTGCTCCTGCACCTCGTCGGCAAAGGCGTGAAAGTCACTGTTGGAAAGCATTTGGCGGGCGCGGTCTTCGTCGACGAAGGGATGGCCGTGTTTTGGCCGCCGGCTATCAAAAAGATGGAGAGTAAGGGAAGGATGGGTTAGATCATAAAAATCCCGTTTGCAGGCGATCGGCCTACTTCCTGCGCTCCGGCGCAAAAAAATACCTCACCCCCCCAAGTACCGGAGAATGAGGTATTCGGAATCAGGTATGCTTAGGCTGTCTAGTAGCCGGTGTTCTGTTCCAGATTCGGGTTGGCGACCGTTTCCCTGGCCGGGATTGGATACACCAACTCAGGCGCATCGTAGGCGAAGGCGCCAATCGATTGCTGCAGGCGTTTGATGTCGTGGATGCGAAATCCTTCGAACGCTAGCTCGCGACGGCGATCCTCCAGGATATAGTCCAGGTTCACCTCATCGAGATCGTCCAGTCCGGCGCGGTTGCGGATCCGGTTGACGTCCTCGAGGGGCGTGGCCCCTACCTCGGTATCGAGTCGTTCGTTGCCCTCGGCCCGGATCAGGTACATCTCCGCCAGGCGTATGATGGTGACGTTGGCAAACTGGTCGTTGTACTTGCCGGTGTAGGTCACGTCGCCACGCTCGAAAAATAGCGACAGACGGTCGTCGTCCTCTTCGTACAGGTCCAGGTGCGCGGATTGGATCTCGATGTCGCCATCGCGCCCGCCGAACTCCGGCACGGAAAAGAAGGTGGTCATACTATTCACCCCGTCCTGACTACTGACCTGAATGGCGAATATGTCCTCGGTCGAATTGCTGCCGTTCATGAAGGCGGAGGCATAATCGGGGGTAAGGGAATAGAAACCACTCTGGATCACCTCGTCCGCCGCATCGCGTGCGGCGGTGT
>JBASAV010000081.1:0-3741 GCA_049650785.1 Lewinella sp.
GCGTATAACGGTCTGGCTTCCGTAGCGGGGCGCCCCATCAGCCGTCGCTTCGAATCGTACATGGAAGTGAAGATGACCACGGGTGGCGACGATCGGCTTTACCTGTATATTAAGTCGCCCAGCGAAACGTACTACTTCTTCGGTTATAAAGACGGGATCCTGAATATCGTCAGTAATAACAACACCTTCATGAACGAACTGCGCAGTGTGAAGGCAAAGGATCTGGTGCTTGAAATGGAGGATGGCCTTACCTACGAAATTCTGGAGGTGACACCGGGTACGGCGCAAACCTTCCTGCGTCGAGTCAAGAGCGCATTCGAGACAGTAGAAGAATAAGCCACCCCCGATAAAGCTTAGCGCATACGCGCCCGCTTCACTAAATACTGCTGCAGGATCGGCCGGAAGCCACCCTGGATATCCGATTCTACGTAATCGATTTTATACTGCAAACACTTGAGGCGTAGGCGTTGCTGGTAGGCTGCTACCTGTTCGACGTAGTATTTCCGTACTTGCTGGGGCTGTAGCTTCACCCGTTCGCCGGATTCCATATCAATGAATTCGTAGGGGCGGTTCTCAAATTCAAAGTCTATTTCCCGAGACTTATCGATAGTGTGAAACAGGACTACTTCGTGTTTGGCGTGCTTGAGATGCTGTAGGGCCGCGAATAGTTCCTCCTCCCGCACCGTCGCATCGAACATGTCGCTGAAGATCACTACGAGTGACCGTCGGTGGATGCTATCCGCGATTTGGTGGAGGGCATTCGCCGTGGCCGTCTTCACGTCGTGAGTGGGCGTATCGATTAGTTGCTGAAGGTAGGTGAGCATGAGGCGGTAATGCGTAGTGCTCGATTTGGGGCGGGTGTGCAGATCCAATTTCTCATTGAAAAAGGAAAGCGCGAAAGCATCCCGCTGCCGCTTCAGCAGATTCATCAAACTGGCGGCGGCCAGTGCGGAGAAGCGAATCTTGTTAACGTAGTCGTCCGTATGATTGCCGATCTCCGGGAAGTACATACTCGAGCTGTTATCGACCACGATCTGACAGCGTAGGTTGGTCTCCTCTTCGTAACGCTTGGTGTACATCTTGTCCGTACGGGCAAAAACCTTCCAGTCGATATTTCGGGTCGGTTCCCCCTGATTATAGATACGGTGCTCGGCAAACTCTACGCTGAATCCGTGAAAGGGACTCTTGTGCAGGCCAATGATGAAGCCTTCCACCACCTGGCGGGCAAGGAGTTCCAAATTGCCAAGGTTCCTGACCTGATCGTTGGTGATTAACTGCATAAGCTAACTTATAGGTTTCGGGGGCGTTTGTCGAATAGAACGGATGTGTCCGACGATGGATGCCTAAATTTCGAAAATGCTAGGAAAAGTAAAACAGTGGTTGGGGATTGAAGGGGTTAAGTTGGAGCTTATCCTCCCTCCCGACTTCAGTCCGCAGATGGGTAGTCTCGCCGGTCGGATCCGATTGTCCAGCAAGCATCCCCAGACGGTAACCGCCATCAAGGTAGTCATGGTGGAGAAGTATAGCCGTGGGAAGGACGAGGGGCAGTTGGTCGACGAATACGAACTGGGGCGACAAGTGATTACCGATAGCATCCCCGTCCCCGGGGAAGGGGTGCCCGTAGAACTAAACTTCCGGATCGCCTTCAGCCCCATTCCATCTCCGATGGATGAGTTTGGAAGCCGTAATCCACTGTTCGGTGGGTTGGCCTGGGCAGCCAAACGACTACGGGGCGTCAACAGCGAATTTCGTATCGAGGCAGAAGCCCAGGTGCAGGGCGTCGGTCTGAATCCCTTCGACAAGCAGGTCCTGTCGCAGTAGGCTTAACTAAAATTGTCTTAAATCTACGCTCGCCGTTAAATCGGCGACTTAAATTCCTTATTTTCATAGGGTAAAACGCCACTATGAAACACCACTACCTAGCTCTATTTTCTTTCCTTATTATGCTATCTGCCTGCGGAAACCCGCTACAGGTGGTTCGGGTGAGCCCGGCCGCTGAGGAGGACGTCGATCGCTATCGCTACGGCAATCCGGTCCAGTCCCAAAGCCAGGAAGATGTGGCCGTGGAGGTAAGCTATTACGATGCCTCGGCCGACTACCTGGTTTTTGACGCCGAGGTTTTGAACAGCTCTGCGGAGGATATTCTATTCGATCCGGCAGAAACCTACCTGAGGTTCCCAGCGGGATTCACACTACCCGCCATTGACCCGGAATTTCAATTGTTAACGATGGATCTGGAAACCGTGTCCCGTCAACGCACCGCACGAACCCTCGCCTGGGCGGGTGCGGCCGTCATGGTGGCCAGTACCGTATATGCGGTAGCCAATGCCAATGCACCAACCTTCGAGACGACCACCACTGCATCGGTGGTCGCTGATCTGGGTCTTCAGGTCGCGGATGCTATGACCTTCGCGGTGATAAATCAAAATCAGGATAACTATCAACGCCATTACATTCCGGCGGATGCGGAAATTCCCGGCCCGGAGAATCGCTTTTTCTGGTTGGACCACAGCTTTCGGAAGACGACCCTACGGCCGGGTGAATCAGCCGTTGGTAAGTTGGTCTTCCCCCGATCGGATGAGCACCTCGAGTTTCAGGTAGCCGTACCGGTGGAAGGGCGGGAGCCCTTCACCTTCGATTTCACCCAGCGAATCTTTCGCGACCGGCGATAGATCAGCTCAAGTAGTACGTGAAAAAGTCGGTCGTCCGATCCCAGGCCAGTTTAGCGGCCCGCTCGTCGTAGCGTGGGGTCGTATCATTGTGAAACCCGTGCTGTACCTCGGTGTAGATGTGGGCGGAGTGCTGTTTCCCTTCGCGGAGGAGAGCGGCGGCGTACGACGGCCATCCTTCGTTCACGCGCTCGTCCAAACCGGCGTAATGCAGTTGCAGCGGTGCCTGAATTTTGGCCACCTCTTCCTCCGAGGGTTGACCACCGTAAAAGGGTACGGAAGCGGAGAGACCGGGTAGGCGGACCGCCATGGAATTAGCAATCGAACCACCGAAGCAGAAGCCGACCACGCCCACCTTGCCGTTGGTTTCCGGGTGATCCTTCAGGTAGCCGTAACCGGCAATGAAATCTTCCAGCATTTCGTCGCGATCGCGTTGGCGCTGTAGTTCCCGACCGTCATCATCGTTTCCCGGGTAGCCGCCGAGGGGCCAGAGGGCGTCCGGCGCCAACGCTACGAAGCCGGCTACCGCTGCGCGGCGAGCGACATCTTCAATGTGTGGGTTAAGACCGCGGTTCTCGTGTACCACCAGCACGCCTCCCGGCTTCGTGTTCTGACCCGCGGCTGGCCGGGCCAGCAGCGCCCGTATTTCGCCACCACCATCGGGAGAGTTATACATGACGTACTCCGTCTCGATCCGGGCATCATCTGGTTTTACCTGTATCGCGGTGGTGTACTTAGGCTGCAGGTAGTCCAGTATGCCGGCAACGGTCAGTCCCCCCACGGCGTATGTGCCAATTCGCTCGATAAACTCCCGGCGCTCGAGTTTGCTGTGGACGTAGCGATCGAATAACCGGTACACGTCGGGGTGCAGGTCTTCCTTATTGATTTTTGGCATAGTGGTGGATGATTTGAAGGAAGGTACGCTTTTGAAAACTGCCCACCACATAACAAGGTACAAGCGAAACTGCCCGCTTCACAACCGGGTTTGGCTGTCAGGTGAACCCCACGTATAAATTCAACCAATGAAACGATTATTTCTCTATTGTTTTCCGCTATTGCTTGCGGGCTGTAG